>NZ_QPFC01001394.1:0-1150 GCF_003427465.1 Nocardiopsis sp. TNDT3
CCCCCTTCCCGGGCCGGTCACCCCTCCCGGTCCGGACGGAAGAGCCGGGCCGGTACGGCGTCGGCCATGGCGGCCATACCGGCGTCGTTGGGGTGCAGGCCGTCGCCGCTGTCGTAGGCGGGCAACAGGCGCAGCGGGTCGGCCGGGTCGCGCGTCACCTCGTCGAAGTCGATGACCGCGTCGTACTCCCCGCCCGTGCGGATCCACGCGTTGACCGCCTGGCGCTTGGCCTCGTTCTCTTCGGTGTGGAACCCCAGGGTGTCGCCCCCGAACGGCAGGATGGTGCCCCCGTAGACCCGCAGCCCGGCCGCGCGGGAGCGGGCGATGATCTGGCGGTGGGCGCCGATGACCTCCTCGGCCGTGACGGTCTCCGACACCAGGGCCACGGTGCCGGGGTGGCCCAGGTCGTTGACCCCCAGCAGGACGATGACGTGGCCCACGCCCGGGTGCGCCAGCACGTCCCGGTCGAAGCGGCGCAGGGCGCTCTGCCCGAAGAAGGCCGCGAAGTCCTCGGCGTCGCCGCCCTCGGGCGGGTTGGGGTCGTGGAGCAGGCGGTTGCCCCCGATCCCGGAGTTGAGCACGCCGGTGTGCGGCAGGCGCCGGGCGAGCAGGTCCGGCCACCGGTGGTTGGCGTTGACCAGGGTCTCGGAGCCGTCGGTGATGGAGTCGCCCAGGGCCACGACCGCGTCGGCGAGCCGCGTGCGCGACCGCACGCTGACCCCCGACAGGAAGTGCCACTGGGTGAGCGTGCGGGTGGCCTCGACGGACGTGTCGCCGGTGACGTCGCCCGCGGCCACCACGTTCTCCTGGAAGGAGGAGGCGTGCAGGGTGGTCACCGGCGTCTCCTCCGGCAGGTGGATGCTCACGACCAGGTCGGAGCGGGCGGGCAGTTCCAGCGGCACCGGGTCGCTGACCATGGGGGCGCCCGCCGGGACGGTCACCGACGTACGGCCGCCGAAGGTGACCGTGCGGTCGGTGGCCGGGTCGATGTCGGTGCCCGAGTCGCCCGCGCGCAGGGCCACGTGCACCTCGCCCACCCGCAGCGCGCTCTCCCCGAACTCGTTGGTCAGGCGCAGGCGCAGCCGGTCGCCGCCGACGCTGGTGCGCACGACCTGCCGGACGGTCTCGTCGCGCAGGACCGGGGTGGCGG
>NZ_QPFC01001395.1:0-3834 GCF_003427465.1 Nocardiopsis sp. TNDT3
GCACGGGGAGCGGAGCGGGGGCCCGAACGCGCGGAGGGGGAGCCCGTCGCGCCGACGCCGGGCTGAGTTCCGACGGAACCGGCGGGCCGTGCGAGCCGCGCCCGGTGCCCCGGGACGGGAAACACCTGAGGATACGGGTGTTCCGGGAGAGAACGAGCCGTTTCGACCGTAGGATCACACCCATGTGCGGTCGTTATGCCCAGTCCCGGAACGTGCACCAGTTGCAGCTCGCCTTCGGCCTGCCCGAGCAGGCCCTTCCCGAGGAGACCGATCCCCGGGCGTGGCCGCCACTGGAGGAGCTGGACCCGGACTACAACATCTCACCGGGCAGGCCCGTGTACGCGGTGCTCGGACCGCCCCCGCAGGGGGAGGACCGGGGCGAGCCGGGGCCCCGCTCCCTGCACACCCTGCGCTGGGGCCTGGTGCCCTCCTGGGCCAAGGACCGCAACATCGGCTACCGGATGATCAACGCCCGCAGCGAGACCATCGCCGACAAGCCCGCCTTCCGCACGGCCTTCCGGCGCCGCCGCTGCCTGCTGCCCGCCGACGCCTACTACGAGTGGCAGCTGATCGGCAGGGACGGGACCGTGCAGGCCAGCACCTCGCCGGTCACCGACCCCCACCACAAGAAGCGCAAGGCCAAGGCGGACAAGAAGCCCTACTCCATCCACTACCCCGACGACCGGCCCCTGGCCCTGGCGGGGATCTTCGAGCGCTGGCGCGACCCCGAGGTGGCCGAGGACGACCCCGCCGCGTGGGTGTGGAGCTGCGCCGTCGTCACCACCGAGGCCGCCCCCGAACTCGCCCACATCCACGAGCGCATGCCCGTCGTCGTGCCCCCCGAGGACTGGGCGGCCTGGCTGGACCCGGCGACCGGGGCCGACGAGCTGGCCCACCTGCTCCAGGACACCCCCGCCGAGCGCTTCGAGGTGGACGAGGTCTCCACCGACGTCAACAGCATCAAGAACAACCGTCCCGACCTGCTCGAACCGCTCTCCGACACCGGGGGAGACGAGCCGCAGACGCTCTTCTGACCCGGGGGAGCGCGGCACGGCCCCGAGCCGACCGCGCTGTCGGGGGTGGCGTGCGGGAGACACTTTTCTATCCCCGGGACGGTGGACAGCCCCGCTCGGCCGACGGATAGAGTGTCCGGGGCCACACGGACCGGGCACGCCCCGGTCACGCGTGCCCGGGGCGCCCCAGGCGTCCCCACATCTTCATACGCAACGCGGGAGCTCGCGCCATGGCGGGCTGAGAGGGCGACTCAACGGTGTCGCCGACCGCAGAACCTGTTCGGGTAATTCCGACGTAGGGAGGCATGCCATGACGGCTCTCGACGGCCGCGACGTCAGTTCCACCGCCGACCACCGGGTGACCACCGGTCCCATCATGGGATCACGCAAGGTCTACAGGGAGGTCGCCACCCCCGAGGGGCACACCCTCCGCGTCCCGCAGCGCCGGGTGGAACTCAGCAACGGCAGCCACTTCGACCTGTACGACACCTCGGGTCCGTACACCGACGACACCGCGCACATCGACGTCCACCGGGGCCTGGCCCCCACCCGCGGGGAGTGGGCCCACGCGCCCGCCCCGTCCGGCGGCGCGACCACCCAGCTGGCCCACGCCAAGGCCGGGACCATCACCCCCGAGATGCGGTTCGTGGCCGCCCGGGAGGGCGTGGACCCCGAGTTCGTCCGCCAGGAGGTGGCCGTGGGCCGGGCGGTCATCCCCGCCAACCGGTGCCACCCCGAGTCCGAGCCGATGATCATCGGCAAGAACTTCCTGGTCAAGATCAACGCCAACATCGGCAACTCCGCCGTCACCTCCTCCGTGCCCGAGGAGGTGGAGAAGATGGTGTGGGCCACCCGCTGGGGGGCCGACACCGTCATGGACCTGTCCACCGGCAAGCGCATCCACGAGACCCGCGAGCGCATCCTGCGCAACTCGCCCGTCCCGATCGGGACCGTACCCATCTACCAGGCCCTGGAGAAGGTCAACGGCGACCCGGCGGCGCTGAGCTGGGAGGTCTACCGCGACACCGTCATCGAGCAGTGCGAGCAGGGCGTGGACTACATGACCGTCCACGCGGGCGTGCTGCTGCGCTACGTGCCGCTCACCGCCCGCCGGGTCACCGGCATCGTCTCGCGCGGCGGCTCCATCATGGCGGCCTGGTGCCTGGCCCACCACAGGGAGAGCTTCCTGTACACCCACTACGAGGAGCTGTGCGAGATCCTCCGGGAGTACGACGTCACCTTCTCCCTCGGCGACGGGCTGCGGCCGGGGTCGATCGCCGACGCCAACGACGAGGCCCAGTTCGCCGAGCTGCGCACCCTGGGCGAACTCACCCACATCGCCCGCGCGCACGACGTGCAGGTGATGATCGAGGGGCCCGGGCACGTGCCGATGCACAAGATCGCGGAGAACGTGCGCCTGGAGGAGGAGCTGTGCGGCGAGGCGCCGTTCTACACGCTCGGCCCCCTGGCCACCGACGTCGCGCCCGGCTACGACCACATCACCTCCGCGATCGGCGCCGCCCAGATCGGCTGGCTCGGTACGGCGATGCTGTGCTACGTCACCCCCAAGGAGCACCTGGGGCTGCCCGACCGGGACGACGTCAAGACCGGTGTGATCACCTACAAGCTCGCCGCGCACGCCGCCGACCTGGCCAAGGGGCACCCCCGGGCGCAGGAGTGGGACGACGAGCTGTCCAAGGCGCGGTTCGAGTTCCGCTGGCAGGACCAGTTCCACCTGGCCCTGGATCCCGAGACCGCGCAGTCCTTCCACGACCAGACCCTGCCCGCCGAACCCGCCAAGACCGCGCACTTCTGCTCCATGTGCGGGCCGAAGTTCTGCTCCATGAAGATCACGCAGGACGTGCGCAGGTACGCCGAGGAGCACGGGCTGGAGACGGTGGCCGCCATCGAGAAGGGCATGGCCGACAAGTCCGCGGAGTTCGCCGAACAGGGTAAGCGGGTCTACCTGCCCCTGGCGGACCAGGAGACCGCGCAGCACCAGTGAGGGATGGGGCGGGGGCGGCGGCGTCCCCGCCCTAGCCGGGCTTGCGCGCGCTCGCCACCAGGTGCACGCCCACGTAGTCGTCGGACTCCGTGGCGCGCAGTTCCATCTCCACCAGGCGTCCCATCGACCTCGGGTCGCGCGCCAGCATCATCTCCACCGTGGAGGCGGACAGCACCGTGCGGGGCTTGACCCACTCCAGCTCCAGACCGGCTTCGGCGACCGCCTCGGTGAGCTGCTCGGCCGTGAAGCACCGCGTGATGGAGCCGTCCGGCCAGGGCACCAGGAGCACGTCCGCGTTGGGCGCGTGGCTCAGCTCGGGCCAGCGGTCCTGCTCGGCCAGCATCGCCATGCCCAGCACCACCGAGTCCACGCACAGCAGGGCGCGGCCCCCCGGGCGCAGCACCCGGCTGACCTGGGCCAGCGCCTCCTCGGTGGCCAGGTGCCGGGACAGCACCCGGTTGTCGGCGATGACCCCGTCGAAGGAGTCCGGGGCGAAGCTGCGCAGGAAGGCGGAGTCGCCCACCACGTGGCGCAGCCGTCCGCGCCGGGCGGGCCGGGGCACCACCGCGCGCCCGTTCACCAGGGTCAGCGGGCGGCGCACCGCCACGTCCACCGACGGCAGCAGGGTGACCACGTCGTGGCCGGCGGCCACGGCGCGCGGGGCGCCCTGGTAGTCCGCACCGGAGAGGTCGAGCAGCAGGGAGGGGGTGTCGGGGAGCCACCGGGCGACCTGCGCCTCTGCGACCGCCCAGTAGAACCGCCAGTAGTCCGACAGGCGGTCGGGGGTGGCGAACTGGGCCGCCGTGGGACGGGGGT
>NZ_QPFC01000181.1:0-4839 GCF_003427465.1 Nocardiopsis sp. TNDT3
CCGCACCCCGCACCCCGCACCCCGCATCGACGAGGGTCGTCCCGGTCGCGCGGCGGCGGGCCCGCACCGGGCCTGACCGGGTGGCGGGGCCGGACGCGCGGCCCGGAGATGGCCCCATCCGGCCACGCCGGACCGTGCGAACGTCGTCGCCGCTTCCTAGGCTGGAGGGCCACACACCCGACCCCCCGGAGCATGCATGCACCTGTCAGCGCTGTCGGACTTCGACGCCGTCCCCCGGGACACCGAAGACGCCGTGTCCGTCCTGGTCGACATCACCGCCCCCGAACGCGAGGAGGAGACCGAACGCCCGCCCGCGACCCTCCAGGTCGTGCTGGACCGCAGCGGGTCCATGGGCGGAGGACGCCTGGACGGCGCGGTGCGCGCGCTGCTCTCCCTGGTGGAGCGGCTCGCGCCCTCCGACAACTTCGGACTCGTGTCCTTCAACGACCAGGCCCGGGTCGAGGTGCCCTGCGGGCCGTTGGAGGACAAGGCGCGGGTGCGCCGCCTGATCTCCGGGCTGCACGCGTCGGGCGGCACCGACCTGTCCAGCGGACTGCTGCGCGGCGTGCAGGAGGCCCACCGCGCCGGAGCCGACCGGGGCGGCACCCTGCTGCTGATCTCCGACGGCCACGCCAACCAGGGCGTCACCGACCACGACCTGCTCCGACAGGTGGCGGCCGACGCCTACGCCCACGGGGTCACCACCACGTCCCTGGGGTACGGCCTGGGCTACGACGAGGAGCTGCTGGGCGCGGTGGCCGACGGCGGCGCGGGCAGCGCCCTGTTCGCCGAGGACCCCGACACCGCGGGCGGCCTCATCGCCCGGGAGGCCGAGTACCTGCTGGCCAAGACGGCCCAGGCCGTGTCCCTGCGGGTTCCGTCCGGCCCGCTCCTGCGCTCCGTCTCCGTGGTGGGCGAGATGCCCTCCCACCGGCTCGCGGACGGATCCGTGGTGGTCGAACTGGGCGACTTCCACTCCGGGGAGCGGCGCCGCCTGCTGCTGCGCCTGGAGGTCCGCGGGCTGTCCGCGCCGGGCGCCGTCGCCGCGCTGGAGGTCGCCTACGCCGACCCGGCCACGCTGGACACCCGCACCGTGTCCCTTTCCGTCGAACTCGACGTGGTCGCGCGGGACGCGGCCGACGAGCGGGTGCCCCGGCCCGAGGTGCGCGCGGAGGAGGTCCTGCAGCGGGCGCAGACCGCCAAGAGGAGGGCCAGCGAGGCCATGCGGCGGGGCGACCGCTTCGGCGCCGCGGGTCTGCTGGAGGAGGCGCGGACGGACCTGGCCGACCACATGCCGGCGGCGCCCGCCGGGGCGGGTGCGGCGGCTCCGCCGCCGGAGGTGCTCGCGCAGATGGAGGAACTGCGGCGAATGGCGGGGATGTCCCGGACCGGCGACGCCTCCCGGGTCTCCAAGTCGCTGTACGCGAGCCAGGCGGGTTACTCGCGCAAGAGCGGCCGTCAGCGTCCGGGGGCCGCGCAGGACGGCGGGGAGCGGGCCGGAGGGGACGGGGACCGGGCGGAGGAGGACCGGACCGGCGGCAACGGGAGCCGGGACGGTGCCGCCGGTCCCGGTCAGGGCTCCGGCCCCGAGGTCAGGGGCGGCGGCCCCGGCCGGGGCTCCGGTCGCGGTCGCCGCGGTCGCCTCATCCGGGGCCAGCAGACCGACGGCGGACGACCCACCCCCGACGAAGTCGCTCCTTCCCCGCGGGAGTCCTGAGGCGGCCCCGCCCGGCTTCCGGACGCGGCCGGGGAAGCAGCCAGGGACGGCACACCAGGAAGATCAACGCGATCTCCACCGGCGCACCGGCGTAGTACATGAGCTGGGCTCCGGCATGGGCCTGTTCGGCGGGCACCCCCGGAGGCGGCACCGCGTAGAGGGACTTGGCCAGGACGTTGTGAGCGGCGACGGCCGCGACCAGGGCGGCGGCCCGCCACGGCGGAGGGAGCCGGTGCGGCGCGGGGTCGGGTCCGCCCAGCACCGCGAAGGTGAACAGGCATCCGGCGGCCAGCACGTGGGCGTGTACCAGGGCGTGCAGGAGCGGGTCGGTGTGCGTCGCGGCGTACAGGCCGGTGCGGTACAGCGCCCACAGGCCTCCGACGCTGAGCAGGCCCGCGACGACCGGATGGGTCGCGAACGCGGCGGGCGCCGACCGCAGAACCCGGGAGAGGGTGCGCGCGGCGTCCAGCGGCAGGGTCCGCAGGGCCAGAGTGGCCGGTGCCGCCAGGACCAGCAGGAGCGGGCCCAGCATGCCCAGCAGGACGTGCCCCGCCATGTGGGCGGCGAAGTCGTGGTGGGCCCGCTCGGCCAGGGGGCCGACCAGGGCCGCCCCCACGGCCGCGCATCCCGCCGCCCAGGCCAGGACGCGGATCCAGGGCCAGGCCCCGCCCCGGCGGCTCGGCAGGAGCGCCGCAACCGCGTAGACCGCCAGGGCCGCGCACACCAGTGCCAGGACGGCCCACGCGCCGGGAGCGAGGAGGCCGGGGACCGCGGTGGCGGGTTCGTGCCCGCGGTGGTCCACGGGTCAGGCCCGCCCGGGATCGGCACCCGACGCCCCGCGTGTCCGCCTCCGGGACAGGGTCCACAGCGCGACGCCCGCGACCAGCAGTGTCCCGGCGAGGATGTTCCAGGTCAGGTCGTAGGGCACCAGGTTCACGCCGTAGCGGATCTGGTGCAGGCCCATGAGTTTGTGCTGGACCAGCCCGTCGTAGAGCTGGAAGGACCCCGCCCCGGTCAGCCAGCCCGCCGTGAAGGCCAGCCCCCGGAAGCGGCGTTCCCGGCGCAGGGAGGCCACCATGAGCAGGGAGGCCACCGTGGCGAACCAGCTGAAGGCGTGGAACAGCCCGTCCGACACCAGGCCGACGCCGGTGGTCGAGAGGTCGTAGAAGTGGTGCCAGTGCAGCAGCTGGTGGAAGACCACCTCGTCCACGAACGCCACCGTGCCCAGCCCGAGCAGGACGCCCGCGGCCGTGTTGCGGCCGTGCGCCGTCGGCGGTCGCGCCCCCGCGTGCGCGGATGCCGTCATGGACGCCTCCCTGGGTGTATTGGCCTCTTCCGGGGGTTCCCGAGGGCCCCTGTTCCCGAGGACCGGTGCGCCGCCGTCGCGAAGGCGGCGTCACCGACCGTGCGGGCTCGCCGTGCCCCCCGACCGACCGGACGTAGTACCCCGCGCCCGGGACGGGTCGGCCCGCGAGGAAGCGGTCCGCCACGCGGACGCCCCGGGGAGGCCCTGCCTCCTCCGGGGCTTCCGGGTGCTGTCACTCGGGGTTCGGCCCGCGGCGCGGTCAGCGCTCGGCGTCGGCCAGCGCGGTGCGCACCGCGCCCGGGAGCTTCTGCTCCAGGAAGCGGGCCATGTCCTCCTCCTGGTGGAGGATGGCGGTCAGCTTGAGGGCGATCTGCTCCTCGCCGAGCGCGCGGGCGCCCTCGATCAGCGCCCGGTAGGAGGCGATCTCGAAGTGCTCGGCGGCGTAGTCGGAGAGGGCGTTCTTGACCATGGTGTCGCCCGCGGGCTTGTTGGCCATGCCCTGCACGGAACCCATCATTCCGGCCAGGGCGCTCTTGACCTTGGACACGCTGCCGCCCAGGGACTCGATGCATCCCTTGACCGTCTCGGCCTGCTGACGGGTCTCCTCGATGTGCCGCGTGATACGGGCGTGGACCTCGGGGTCCTTCTCCGCGTCCTTGGCGTGCCTCTCCAGCGTCTCCTCGAGGGACTTCTCCATCGAGTAGGCGTCGTTGAGCCAGGCGATGAGCTGCTCGCGGCTGTTCACACCGTTCCCCTTCGTTCGTCGTGTCGCTCGACCCTGGGCCCGCGACTACCCCTGGGGTCCGGCGACAAACGTCAGGGCACCTGGTAGGAGGAGTCGCGCACGTCGGTGATCGCCATGTGGCCCGGGGCGTGGCCGATGGCGAACTCCGGGGCGGAGGCCGTCACGGCCGCCTGCGGGGTGACCCCGCACGCCCAGAAGACCGGGATCTCACCGGGGCGCACCTCGACCGCGTCACCGTAGTCGGGCCGGTCCAGGTCCTCGATGCCCAGCGCGGCGGGGTCGCCCACGTGCACCGGGGCGCCGTGGACCGCCGGGTAGCGCGAGGTGATGCGCACCGCGTCGGCCACCCGGTCGGCGGGGATGGGCCGCATGGACACCACCAGCGGACCGCTGAACCGGCCCGCGGGGCGGCACGGCCGGTTGGTGGCGTACATGGCCACGTTGGTGCCCGCCTCGATGTGGCGCACCGGCACACCGGCCTCCAGCAGGGGCGTCTCGAAGGTGAAGCTGCACCCGATGAGGAAGGCCACCAGGTCGTCGCGCCACAGGTCGGTGACCTCGGTGCGCTCCTCGACCAGCTTCCCGTCGCGGTAGACCCGGTAGGCGGGCAGGTCCGTGCGCAGGTCGCCGTCGAAGACGGAGGCGTCCACCCGTCCCGGCTCGGTGACGTCCAGGACCGGGCAGGACCTGGGGTTGCGCTGGGCGAACAGCAGGAAGTCGAAGGCCGCCTCGCGGGGCAGCGCGATGAGGTTGGCCTGCGCGTAACCCGCGCTGTAGCCGGAGGTGGGGACCCGCAGGCCGTCGCGGAACAGCGCGCGGGCCTGGGACGGGGAGAGGTCGGCCGGAGAGGTCATTCGGTTCTGCCTTTCGTTCCGGGTGGGACGGACGGGCGGTGTTCCCGCGGCTGCCGGACCGCCCGGGAACGCCGTTGTCCCCGGGCGGCGTTCCCGCACCGCACGCGGTGTTCCCGCGCCGCGCGGAACGCTGTGCGCCGTGCGGGGGCTCCCGCGCGGCGCCGCGGCCCGTTCCCCGGTACGGAACCGGGTCCGCGGTCGTGTCGGGGCCCCCCCC
>NZ_QPFC01001396.1:0-1270 GCF_003427465.1 Nocardiopsis sp. TNDT3
GGGGCCGGTTCCGGGGGCGGCGTCGGAGCGGGTCGGAGCGCGGAGCGCCCCGACCCGTCGGTGCTCCCCCTACGCCGGGGTGGCCTCCTCCGCGGGGGCCTCCGCCTTCGCGGCGCCCCCCGCCAGCGCGCGCTTGATGACGGCGGCCTCCACCTGGTCGACGGCGTGGGCGGTCATCTTGTCGCCGTACCCGGGCAGGGCGCGGCTGCCGACGTACTTGCGGGTCAGTCGCACGGCCTCGGCGGTGGCCTCCCCGTAGTCGCCGTCGACCCCGCCCGCGCCCAGGGTGTCGCCGAAGCCCGCCCGGGTGACCTTGAGCTGGAGGAGCTTGACCGCGTCCCCCGTACTGCCGATCGCGAGTCCGAGCATGTCGTTTACCTCCGTGATCTCCCCGGGGGGCTTTTCGAACGTGCCGTCGCGGACGAGGGCGTAGGCCTTGTCGCCCGGACACGAGGTGGAGACGAAGTCGCGGTGCCCGAGCACCGTTCCGGCGATCGAGGTGTCCGGTTCCATCAGCCACTGGCGGAGCGCGCGCACGGCGTTGATCTGCTCCGGGGTGATGGCGTCCGTGGGACCGGTTGCCAGGGTCACCGAGTAGTGGGAGGTGTTGCCCCCCGGCTGCGCGGCCTGGGTCTTGTACAGCCCCCGGCCTTCAATGACATATCCGTGCGAACAGGACATAAAGGAATATCCGACGTCGGCCCAGCCGCGGGAGGGGCCGGTGTGGAAGGAGCGGGTGTCGCGCCAGTACTTGAGGCAGGCCGAGTGGTCCTTCGCGGCCAGCCCCTGGTCGGTGCTGTCGTAGTGGATGACCAGTCCGGATCGGGGATTGGCCCGGGTCGCGGGCGAGGAACCCCATCCCAGATCGGACCGAGAGACGTATTTGCTCGGTCGAGGCATGCCCCCCATTGTGTCAAGTCGACACTCCGAAGGGTAGAGGGGCGATCACTTTGTGTAGAAAATTCCTTGTTGTCGGCCACCCGGTGTGGCGGAGTCCCCGTACCCGGAGCCCTCTGCGGCACGATGGTGGCCGACCCGAACCTGGGAGGTAACCCGTGCGCTCCGCACACACCGCCGACACCGTCCGCGAGGCCGAGCGCGCGCTCATGGCGCGCCTCCCCGAGGGGGCCCTCATGCGCAGGGCGGCCACCGCACTCGCCGCCGAGTGCGCGCGGCTGCTGCCCCGTGTGTACGGGGCACGGGTCGTCCTCATGGTCGGCGGCGGCGACAACGGGGGCGACGCGCTGTACGCGGGCGCCGCGCTGGCCGC
>NZ_QPFC01001397.1:0-1939 GCF_003427465.1 Nocardiopsis sp. TNDT3
GGGGCGGATCGGCTCCGGGGGGATGGGCACGGTCTACGCCGCCGACTCCCCCGGCGTGCACGGCTACCTGGCGGTCAAGGTCGTCCACGCCGAGCAGGCGGCGGACCGGCGCTTCCGGGAGCGCTTCGCGCACGAGGCCCGCCTCCTGGCCAGGGTGAACAGCCCCTCGGTGGCGCGGTTCGTGCGCGCCGACGTGGAGGCGCCGCGGCCGTGGATGATCACCGAGTACGTGCCGGGGCCCACCCTGCGCCGCCACGTGGAGCGGTACGGCCGCCTGCGCGGGGGGATGCTCCTGGGTCTGGCCGTGGGCACCGCCGAGGCGCTGCGGGCCGTCCACGCGGCCGGGGTGGTCCACCGCGACCTCAAGCCCAGCAACGTGGTGCTCTCGGCCAGGGGGCCCAAACTGCTGGACTTCGGGATCGCGCACCCGGTGGAGGACCCCGACCCCACCAAGTGGATGCGTCTGCGGCGGATGCGCCGCGCCTACCGGGACCTGCGGCTGCCCTCGCCGGAGGGGCTGGCCGACGAGCGGGTCAGCGAGCGGGTCGACCGGTTGGGCACCCCGGGGTGGATCAGCCCGGAGCAGTACCGGCGCCAACCCACCGCGCAGAGCGCGGACGTGTTCCTGTGGGGCGCGACCGTGGCCTTCGCGGCGGCCGGGCACGACCCCTTCGGGCGGGCCGGGGCCAAGGAGATGGCCCGGCGCGTGATGTTCGAGGAGCCGGACCTGGAGTACCTGCCGCCCGGCCTGGAGAGGCTGGTGCTGGCCGCGATGTCCAAGGACCCCGACGAGCGGCCCGACTCCGCCGGACTGCTGCGCGCCGCCCTGGGCCTGGAGAACGTCGAGGGCGGGGTACGCGCGTCCGGGGAGGGCGGAGAGGCGGCCGTCACCGGGACGGCGGCCGTGCGGGGTCTGCTGGAGCGGCGGTGGACCGAGGTGGCGGTGCGCCCGCCGCAGCCCCCGCGGGCCGGGCTGTTCGGCCGCGGGGAGGGCTGAGGGGACCGCGGGAGCCGGGGGCCTGCGCCGGGCCGGTCGGGGCCAGTCGTGGGTGCCCCGTCACGGAAGGCGGGCAGCACGGCGTGGGAGAGCCCCGGGGACCCCCGACTTCCAGGAAACCGCACAGGGGCGGGCGCCGGTAGGGGCTGTGGACGACCCCCGGTCAGAGGAGCCCGTAGTGGGCGCGGCCCTCCCGGGAGAGCATGTACGCCACCATCATGACCGCGAAGCCCAGCGGGACGAGCGCCAGGATGTCCCCGGACAGCACGGTCCACAGCAGGAGCGCGCCCGCCGCGCCCTGGAAGAGCACCACGCCCCAGAAGACGCCGACCGTGCGGCGCCGGATCCGGCCCGCCAGGAGCGTGGACAGCAGCCCGTACACGCCCGTGACCGCCGCCATGACGACCATCATGGCGCGCATGGCCTCGGCGCTGACCGCGAGCTCCAGCCCCTCCTGGGCGGCGAGCTCGGTCTGCTGGCGCAGCGCCTCGTCCATCGCGTCGGCCGGGACGCTGAGCCCCATGAGGAAGAGGCCGGACAGGGCCAGTCCGCAGGCGCCGCCCACGAACATCAGGGCGCGGACGACGGCCACCTTCCTGGGGAGGGGGGCGTCGGGGTGGAGCGCGTCGAAACCGGCCCCGGAGCCGGGCGCCCCGTACGGCGGGACGCCGCCCGCGCCCTGTGTCCCGTTGGGGTCGTACGGGTCCTGGCCAGAGGAAAACACGGACGTCCTCCGAGGGATGTGAGACGGCTTGTCCCGTCCATGGTAGGGGCCCGGGGCGCGGGAGGCGCGGCTCCGGGCGGACCAGGGGAGCCGTCCGGTGACGCAGCGCGATACGGGCAGGCCAAAAACCGGTATCGGAACCGCAGATTCTGCAAATCGTAACCGTGGGAACCATGTGCCCCCGGCCCGGGCGGCTCTAGGGTGAACCCCTCCGGACC
>NZ_QPFC01001398.1:0-1285 GCF_003427465.1 Nocardiopsis sp. TNDT3
GGCCCGGACCGCGCCGGACCCCCTGACCCCGCTCAGCCCCGCTCCACCGGGCGGGCCATCACCAGCTGCGGTCCCCCCGCCGCGTCCACGAAGCGGCGGCCGGTGAAGACGAACCCGGCGCGCCCGTAGACGCGGGCCGCCGCGTGGTTGGCCTCGTCCACGCACAGCACCAGCTCGGCCGCCTCCGGCGCCACCTGCGCCGCCAACCGGTCCAGCAGCGGCGGAGAGCACACGGCCCGCCCCACGCCCCGGTTCTGCCAGGCGGTGGTGACGTAGAAGGCGCGCAGCAGCACCGCCCGCGCCGGGTCGGGTACCAGGTCGCGCGCGTGCACGGCCCGGTCCAGCACGCCGAAGCCCGCGCAGGCCGCCCGCGCCCCGGCGGCGTCGGCGACGGCTCCCGGGCCGACGACGGCGAAGGGCGTGCGCGCCGGGTCGGCGTCGGCGGCGGGCAGGGTGGTCACCGGCAGCCGCACGTGGCCGCGCTGGCCGGGCGGCAGGCGGTGACGCAGCACGGTCTCCCGCAGCAGGCCCGCCTCCGGCGTGGCCCGGTCCAGCCTCACCAGGCGCACCGGCTCCGTCCCGCCCGCTCGTGGCTCGCTCCGCTCTCCGGCCGACATCACCGCTCCCGTCACCTCGGGGTCCGCTCCTCCGGCTCCCGGACCGGCGGGGCGGGCCGAGAGGAGGATTCGGGCCAGTCTCGCATCCCGCCCACGTAGCCAAAAGGGAGTGGTCCGGTCTAGACCGCGCGTGTCCGTCCCGGCGGTGGCAGAACAGTACGGATGTCCTTTTCTGGGGGTTTTCCGTGCCGGATTGGAGGAAAGGACGACGAAAAACCAGAGCAGGCGTTGGAGGCTCCTCCAACCTTGGGCGGCTCGATCCGGACGGATGCTGACGGCGGCTCCGCCCGGCGTTAGGGTGACTGCCTGACGGCCCGGCCCGGGGGGAAGAACTCCCCGCGCGCCGCGCCGCGAGCCCCGTTTCCGCTGGCCACAGCGGACGGGCAGGCCAGCGACCCGACGAGCTGTAGGTGCCCGTGCCCCACACCGCATTCGCGCCCGAGGCGGCGACCAACCGCGAACTCCGCGCGTTCCTGCACGGCCTCCCGGGCGTGGACGAGGTCGGCGCGCGAGCCCGCGCCCAGGACCTGTCCACCCGGTCGGTCAAGACCACCGCCAAGGCCCGGGCCATCGACCTGGCCATCACCATGGTGGACCTGACCACCCTGGAGGGCGCCGACACCCCCGGCAAGGTCCGGGCCCTGTGCGCCAAGGCCGCCCACCCCGAC
>NZ_QPFC01000182.1:0-3372 GCF_003427465.1 Nocardiopsis sp. TNDT3
GCCACCGATCCCCGGGACACGGACGAGGCGCAGGCGCCGACCGGGCAGGGCGCCGCCGAACTGTGCGACCAGGCCCAGGACCTCGCCGGGAGCGGCCACCTCAAACGCGCGGCCAGGCTCTACCAGCAGGCGGTGGCCGCCAACCCCCACCCGCGGGTGCAGGCCCGCGCCCTGCTCGGCCTGGCCGTGGTCGAGGACCAGCGGGGAGACCTGGCCGCCGCCCGTGAGGCCGCCCGCCGCGCCCTGGCCACCGGCGACCCGCGCTACGCCCCGCGCGCCGCCTATCACCTGGCGCTCTCCCTCGAACAGGACGGCGACCACGCCGAGGCCGACCGCGTCTGGCGCCGCCTGCTCGACCTGGGCGGGGCCGACTACACGGCCGTGGCGCACTACGGGCTGGCCCGCTCCGCCGAGGGGCGCGGCGACACCGGCGGGGCCGAGGAGCACTGGGAGGCGGCGCTGGCCCTGCCGTCCGACCCCGGTTCGCTCGGCCGCCTGCACGCGGCCACCGTCGTGGACGCCTCCCGCGACCTGGCCGAACGCCTGCTGGGGCGGGGGCTGCCGGGCGCCGCCGCGGCCGCGGTCGAACGCGGCCTGTCGGTCGCCGACGACCCGGGCCTGCGCCTGCTGCGCGCCGCCACCCACCTGGAGCACGCCATCGCCGACGTCGGCGCCATCGTGGACCCGGACGCGGCCTTTGAGGACGCCGAGGAGCCGGGGGCCGCGCCTGGCACCTTCGCCGCCGCCGTGGAGCTCCTGGCGGGGCTGCTGGCGCTGCGCGGGGACCCCGGCGCGGCCGAGCGGGTCTGGCGGCTGGGCCTGGGGGACCGGGACCCGGACACCGCGGGGCAGGTGCGCCAGAGGCTGCGCAGGGGCTTCGCCGGGCCCGAGGAGGACGGCGGGGCCGGGGAGGCGTGGTGGGACCCCTACCTGGAGGAGGCCGCGGCGACCGCGAGCGCGCCCGCGCTGGCGGGGGAACTGTTCGCCGTGGTCACCCAGATGCACGCCCTGCTGGCGCTGCCGGTGGCCGAGGGGGAGGCGCGCCCGGCGGCGCTGCGGGCCGTCATGGAACAGGCGCTGCGCACGCCGAGCGGACTGGTGTGGGGGCCCGGAGTGCACGCCGACTTCCGGCGTCGCCTGAGCGAGGCGATGGGCGGCCAGGACGTGCTGCCGGAGGGGTGGCCCGACGCGGTCCGGGAGTGAGGCCGGGGACGGGCCCCGGCGCTCGTGCGGTCACCGGGGGCCGTCGGGGGACACCTCACCGCCCGGGGGTGCTTGCCGGGCGGGGTACGTCGGCCTCGCGGCCGCGGTGTGCGGGTGCGGCCGGGCGTCAGGCGGCGACGCGGGGCCGGTGCGGGGCGACGACCGCCCCGTCGGGAAGCAGCTCACCGGTGTCGTCGAAGAGGACGACACCGTTGCAGAGCAGGCTCCAGCCCTGCTCGGGGTGGCTGGAGACGACCCGGGCCGCCTCGCGGTCGGTGTCCTCGAAGGACGGGCAGGCAGGTTCGTGGCTGCACATGGGACAGGCCTTTCGGTCCAGAGGTGCTCGTCGTTGAGCTGACGCCAAGAGTAGTGGTTCACATCACATGCTTGTCGCGGTTTAACACGGATGTGTTCGCCCCGCCGCTGTCGTCCGCTCTCGGGAGGTGAGACACCCCCAGGCCAGCAATGGTTCTGCCCCGTCCGTCCTCGGACACGAGGAACTCAGTACCCGCCGCGTGTCCGGCGCGCCGCAGGGCGGCTGCGCATCCCCGCGCCGGCCAGTCCGCCGTGCTGGAAGGCCCTGACCAGCTCGCCGCCGAGGTTGACCCCCGCGCCCAGCGCCAGGCCCACCGTGACCGCCTCCGCGAGGCTGAGCAGCCCGGCGGAGGGGTCGCCCTGCGTGATCTCGATCAGGCCCCGGTACAGGATGCTGCCGGGCAGCAGCGGGGCGATCGACGGGACCAGGTAGGGCAGCACCGGTCTGCGCGTGCGCCGCGCCAGCCAGTGGCCCACCACGCCCACCGCGACCGCGCCCGCGACCGTGCCCACCACCGCGGGCACGTGCAGCAGGTCGCGCATGCTCGCGTAGATCACCCAGATCATCACGCCGAGCACGCCGATCATCGGCAGCATCCGGGGCGGTACGGCGAGCGAGATCGCGAAGGCCACCGCGATCCCCGCCGCGCCGATCAGCACGGGGACCTCCATCGAGGTTCCCGCGGAGGGGAGGTCCTCCAGGTTGATGTTCACGCCCAGGCGCTGGGCGGTGTAGGCGACCGCGCCCACGCCGGACACGATCGCGCCCAGGATGAAGAAGGTCTCCAGCAGGCGCGCCGCCGCCGACACGTAGGTGCCGCTGATGCCGTCCTGGAGGCTGGAGACCAGCGGGCGTCCGGGCAGCAGGGCCATGATGTTGCCGGTGATGATCGCCCCGGCCTGGAGGCCGAGGTCCAGCGTGGTGCTGGCCCACAGCAGCGCCACGCCGATCGTGGCGGCCACCACCGCGGCGCCCGCCATCTGGTAGAACTCCGCGACGCCCCGCTTGGCCAGGAACACCGACGTGCGGTCGCCCATGACGGTGGCCAGGAAGGCCGCGGTCGCCACGATCAGGCCGCCGCCCACCATGAGGCTCGCGCTGGAGGCGATGAGGCCGAACCCGACCGCGATGAGCCAGTTGGGGTAGGGCATGCGGGCGCGCCTGATCTGGGTCAGGCGGGCGGCGGCGTCCTCCAGTTCCAGCAGGCCGAGCGCGCACTGCTGCACCAGGGTGTGCAGTTCGTTGACGCGGAAGTAGTCCAGGGTGCGGCGGCGCACCACCCGTTCGCCGGTGATCGGGGGGTGTTCGCCCCCGGGGTGGGTGGACAGGGTGATGGTGGTGAAGGTGACCGAGACCTCCGAGCGGGGCAGGTCGAAGGCGACCGAGAGGCTGAGCATCGCCTCGCTGACGGCCTCCGTGCCCTCTCCGCTGGCGAGCATCAGCTCGCCCACCCGCAGCACCAGGTCGATGGCGCGGGCGTCGGGGAGGTTGACGTCCTCGGTCTCGTCGAAGCCGTCCGGGGTCAGCTCCCGCTCGTGCGCCTCGCGCCAGTCCCGCATCCTGCTGAGCAGGCGGTCCTCGCTCGGGGGCACGGGTCGCTCCCGCTTGCTTGGCATTCCTGTCTCCGTCTCCTCCCCGCCTGTACCCGTGGTGACCGGCGTGCTGTGGACAACCCATGAGGGGACGCGGTACCGGAGGGTGGGGTTCGCCCGGAACGGGGCTCGTGGCCGGTGAGTTCGATCACCGGATCATCCTGTCAAGGCCGGGGGCCCGTCCACAGCGACGCGCCGGGGTCCCCGGCGCCGCGCCCGGGGCCCGTGTTCGGGGGGTCCGGGGCCGGGCCGGAGCCTGTG
>NZ_QPFC01001399.1:0-1174 GCF_003427465.1 Nocardiopsis sp. TNDT3
GGGCAGGACGGCGACGGGGGGCCGGGAGTAGGTGGAGTCGGGGTCACAGGTCTCGGTGATGGCCAGGGTGTCGGCGTCGGCCTCGGCGACCTTGGCCTGGGTGGTGGTGGCGGGCTGCCCGGGGGCGCCGGGGTAGAGCAGGTGCACGTCCTGGCCGGAGGTGAAGGGGTGGGGGTGGGCGGTGTCCAGGCGCAGGGAGAGTTCGCGGCGGGACTTGCGCTGGCGGCCGGTGGGTTCGATCCACTCCCCCGCGCGCACCTGCCAGGGCACGGCGCAGTCGGTGTCGGACTCCAGGTCGGTCAGGGGGGCGCTGGTGCGCCGGTAGTGCTCGCGCCAGGGGGGCAGGTTCTCGCGCTGGTAGTAGCCGACCAGGGCGGCCAGTTGGGCGCGGGTGTGGTGGTCGGGTTCGCGGTCCTGGGCCTGGGCGGGGACCTGGTCGAGCAGGGGTTCGGTGAGGGCGGCGTGGCGGGCGGCCTTCTCCTGGCGTTTGCGGGCGCGTTCGGCCTCGGCCTCGGTGAGTTCGAGCTGGACCAGGGGGCGGTCGGTGATGCCCTGGTGGGTGCGGTGGTCCTCCAGCCAGTCGCGCAGGCGCGCGGTGGAGTGGCAGTCGTCGCGGTTGTAGGCGGCGATGTCGGCCAGGACCCGCGCGGCCCGGTCGTGGTCGCCGGCCTCGGTGGCGGCCAGGTAGGCGGCGTAGGCGTCGATGCTGGAGGTGGCGGTGGTGACGCCGCCGGAGCGGGCGGCGGGCAGGTAGAGGGGTTCGAGGTACTTGATGGAGTAGGAGCGCTGGGACACGCGCAGGCTCTTGCGCACGACGGTGTACAGGTCCACCAGGCGGTTCTCGCGCAGGAGCCGGTTGACCTCCTCCTCGCGGGTGGCGAACTCCGAGCTCAGGTGTTTGAGGCGGTCCACCTCGTAGGAGGCGTAGTGGTAGACGTGGGCGCCGGGGTCGGCGTCCACGCGGGCGGTGGCGAAGTCGACGAAGTCCTCCAGGGCCTTCTTCTCCTGGGCGCGGTCGTGGGCCCAGAAGGCGTGGAAGGTCTCGGCTCCGTGGGCGTCCTCGGTGGTGGCGCCGAAGAGGTACTCCAGGCCGCGTTCGCCCTCGCGGGAGTGGTAGGGGTAGCCCTCCATGTCGAAGAAGACGTCGCCGGGGCTGGGGGCGGGCAGGCTGGCC
>NZ_QPFC01001400.1:0-4225 GCF_003427465.1 Nocardiopsis sp. TNDT3
CGCGGGAGGAGCACTCAGACACCGCCGCCACGGGCCGCCGCGATGCGCTCCAGCTCCGGCACCACCTGGTCCGGGGCGGGCACGGCCAGGGCCTCGTCGCGCACCAGCCCGGCTGCCGCGCGTACCTCCCCGCTGTCCAGGAGCTCCGTGAGGAGGTCGTCCACGCCCCGGGTGAGGACCTCCTCCACCGCCAGTACGCGCGCGGCCCCGCGCTCCCGGAGCGCCCGCGAGAGCGGAGCGGCGTCGAACTGCTCGGTGTTGAGCACGACCAGCTGCGGCAGTCCCTCGACCACGGCGTTGCAGCACACGTCGAAGCCGCCGCCGTGGACGATCAGCGAGCCGGAGCCCATGAGCATGTGGGCCGCCCCCGAGTCGGTCACCACCACGTCCTCGGGCAGGGCGGGCAGGGAGTCCCTGCGGGAGGCGGGGGAGAGGACGACGGCCTCGGCGCCGATCTCGGCGCAGGCGTCGATGACGTCCACCAGGGCGGCGGCGCCCTCGGCCGTCCTGCTCCAGGACCCCCAGTCCACCAGGACGCGCCGCCGCTCGGACCCGGCCCGTGCCCAGGAGGGCAGAACGGCGCTTCCGGCGTAGGGAACCGGGCGCACGCTCAGGTGGGTGCCCGTCTTCTCCAGTTCGCGCGGCCGCAGCGCCTCCGGGATCTGGTGGACGGAGAACTGGCCGAGTACGAGGTCCTCGGAGAACGCCACCCCGTGCCGGTCCGCGCTCTCCTCCAGCCAGCTCCTGAGCGGGTCGGGTCCGGGGGTGGCGTCGGCGGCCCCCAGGTACAGGCGCCGCATGCGCGAGAAGAGGTCCACGCTCCACAGGAACCGCCCGTGCGCGGCGCCGCACGCCTCCGCGGCGATCGCCGCGGAGTAGGTGTTGGGCTCCCACAGCACGAGGTCGGGGCGCCACTCGCGGCAGAAGGCGACCAGGTCCCGCTCCATCGGCTCGTTGACGAGCTTCCACCACCAGGTGACGTACTCCTCGTAGGCGTGGTGCAGTTTCTCCGGCACCAGCATCTCCGGCCGCTCCTCGGCCAGGTCGAAGATCGACTCGCCCTGCTGATCGCGGGCGTGGGCCAGCACCTCGGCCAGGGTGTGGTCGCCGCCGACCGGGACCACGGTCAGGCCCGTCTCCGCCGCGGCCTCGGTCATGGAGGGCTGGGTGACGATCCGGACCTCGTGCCCGGCGGCGCGCAGTGCCCACGCCGTCGGCACCATGCTAAAGAAATAAGCTTTGTCCGCGTAAGCCGCGACGACGATTCGCAACGTGTTCCCCACTTCCGAGATTTCGATGACCCGATGTTCCGAGGAGTGAAAGCCGACACCGATCCTTGACAAGTCCGGCCCGCGCCATGTTCATTGCGGGTGCTGCACTCCGGACTGTTCTCCTCTCCCGAGGCAGCGTGACGGTACTGTTGTGAGGATTCCTTCGGGAGAGGTTCGGAGAGCCTAGCACCGAGTGCCGGGTCCAGGCCGCTGACCAAAGCACCACGTCGCATCCGTGGTGTGCTTGCCCAGCAATATCGATGTTCGGCCACCGTTGGGAGTCACCATGAAAGGCATTGTGCTGGCAGGCGGTACTGGGAGCCGCCTATTCCCCACCACGCGAAGCGTCTCCAAGCACCTTTTCCCGGTTTATGACAAGCCGATGTTCTACTATCCGGTTTCCGTGCTCATGATGGCCGGAATCCGGGAGATCATGGTGATATCGAACGCAGAGAGCCTCCCCCTCATCCAGCAGGCCCTGGGTGACGGCGGCCATCTGGGAATAGAGATCGAATACGCGGTCCAGAAAGAGCCCAGGGGTATAGCCGAGGCGCTCCTCATCGGGCGGGACCACATTCGCGGAACCCGTAGCGCCCTAGTCCTGGGCGACAACATATTTCACGGCGAAGGGTTTCCGGACCTCCTCGGCAGGGCCGCAGCCTCCACTTCCGGCTGCACGCTGTTCGGGTGCAAGGTGAGCGACCCCCGGCATTACGCCGTGGCGGGCTTCGGCGAAAAGGGCAGGTTCGTCTCCCTGGTGGAGAAGCCCTCCGAGCCGGAGTCGGACTACGCGGTGACCGGGCTTTATTTCTATGACCAGGACGTGGTAGACATCGCTGAGCGGATCGAGCCGTCCGGGCGCGGAGAACTCGAGATCACCGATGTCAACCGCGCCTATCTGGAAATGGGCAGAGCCGAACTCGTGACCATGGGGAACGAGATAACGTGGCTCGACCTCGGCACGGAGGAATCCCTGCTGGAGGGGGGCCGGTACGTGTCCACCATGGCCCGGGAATCCGGAGTCCGAGTCGCCTGTCTTGAGGAGATCGCATTGCGCATGGGCTTCATCGGGGCCGATGAGTGCTATCGCCTTGGGGAGGAAATGCAGAATTCGCCTTACGGCGAGTACGTCATGGAGGCCGCCCGCCGGGCGGCCGGGGTATGGCAGGGTGCGGGCGTATGAAGATCCTGGTCACCGGTGGAGCCGGATTCATCGGTTCGAACTTCGTCAGGCGCGTGCTCGCAGGCGTTTATCCGCGCTTCGCGGACGCCGAGGTCGTGGTCCTGGACAAACTGACCTACGCGGGCACCACGGAGAGCCTCGCCTCCGTGGCCGACCACCCCCGGATGACGTTCGTCCAGGGGGACGTCTGCGACGAGCAGCTCGTCCGCGGCCTCATGCGCGGGGTCTCGACCGTGGTCCACTGCGCCGCCGAGACCCACGTCGACCGCTCCATCTCCGACGCGGGGTGCTTCGTGCGCACCAACGTCGTGGGCACGTTCCACCTGCTGGACAGCGCGCTCAACGAGGGCGTGGAGAACTTCGTCCTCGTCTCCACCGACGAGGTCTACGGAACCCTCAGCACGGGGTCCTGGGTCGAGACCGACCCCCTGGAGCCGAACTCCCCCTACTCGGCCTCCAAGAGCGCCTCGGACCTGCTGGCGCGGTCCTTCCACCGGACCTACGGGATGCGCGTCTGCGTGACCCGCTGCGCCAACAACTACGGGCCCTTCCAGTTCCCCGAGAAGATGATCCCCCTCTTCGTGACGAACCTCCTGGACGGCGTCCCGGTCCCCCTCTACGGGGACGGCGGCAACGTCAGGGAGTGGGTCCACGTGGACGACCACTGCGACGCCCTCGCCCTGGCGGCCGAGCACGGCGAGCCCGGCGAGGTCTACAACATCGGCGGCTCGGTCGGGAAGCGGAACCTGGAGGTCACCGAGGCGCTCCTGGAACTGCTCGGCCACGACGGCTCGATGATCCGCTTCGTGGCCGACCGCAAGGGCCACGACCGCCGCTACTCCGTGGACGGCTCCAAGGCCGAGACCAGGCTCGGGTACCGCCCCTCCGTCTCCTTCGAGGAGGGGCTGGCCCGCACCGTCGCCTGGTACACGGAGAACCGCGCGTGGTGGGAGCCGCTGAAGAAGCGCCTCCCCCAGCAGGACGACTGACGGGCTCCGCCCCGGGCCGCGTCCCGCCGGCGGGACACCGACCCGCGGGCGCGCCCCATCCGCACAGCTCCCGGACCGGTCCGGGACACGACCACGATCGGATCAGGACTCACGTGGCGGTTGACGAGCTGACCCCCGGCGACCTCATGGCGAAGCTGCCCAGGGCCCCCGAACTCACCGAGCGCCCGTGGACGGTGCGCTGGGACGAGGCGGACGAACCGGTCGACCGGTTGTTCGCCGAACTCCTCCCGCCCGAGACGGAGTTCTTCACCTCGGGGAGCACGGGGCGGCCGCGGTCCTGGTTCCGCACCCGTGAGCAGCTCATGGACGAGGCCCGTCTGCTCGCCGACCTGGTGGTCGGCCACCGCCCGGAGGCGGTCCTGTCCTTCGCCCCGCCCCGGCACGTCTACGGCATGCTCGCCAGCGTGCTGGTGCCCGCCTACCTGGGCGTGCCGGTCTGGTACGTCTCCCAGTTCGCGCCGCTCCCGCCGGTGGACGGCCGCCGCTGGGCGGTGATGGCCATCCCCTGGACCTTCCGCATCCTGCGGCAGCGCCGGGAGTGGCTCGCCTCCGCCGAGCACCTGGCCTTCGTGCACAGCACGGCGGTCCTGCCGCAGAGCGCGGTGGACCTGATGGCCGGTCTGGGGGACCGGGCGAGCCTGGTGGAGATCTTCGGGTCCACGGAGACCGGCGGCGTCGCCCACCGGGTGTGGGGTCCCAACGACCCGCCGTGGCGCCTCTTCCCCGACGTCGAGTTCGGCGGCGGGCCCGCCGCCCCGGCG
>NZ_QPFC01001401.1:0-1721 GCF_003427465.1 Nocardiopsis sp. TNDT3
GCGGCCGACGGCACGAGCACACGCCTCCGGGGCCGCCGCCCGGTGGCGGACGCCCCGCTCTCCCGTCCCGCCCCGGTCCCCGCGAGCATCCGCACGAGTTCACGCGGAGTGGGCCGCAGGTCCGGATCGGGGTGCAGGCAGCCGTCGATCACCTTCCGGAACCGCAGCGGGGGTCCGGCGTCCCCCGCGGCGGCGGACACCAGGACCGCCCAGTGGCGCACGTCCTCGGCCGCCGCACCGGACGGCGCCGCCGAGAACGCCCCCGCGAGCCTGGCGCCGTCGGAGGAGAGCAGGACGTCCTCCGCGCGCAGCGGCCCGACGGACACCCCCGCCTCGTGCAGGTCGGCCAGACCGGCGGCGAGCGCCGTCGCCACGGACGGGAACTCCTCCGGGAGCAGACCGCCCCCGTTCCGCTCGACACGGTCGGCGAGGGTCTCCTCGTCCCGGCGCGCGAACGCGGCCCAGGGCACCGCGCCCCGGGTGTCGGCCCCGACCAGCCGGCACACGTACGGGCTCCTCAGCTTCCGCAGGGCCTCGACCCGGCGCGCGAACTCGCCGCGGAACAACGGGTCGGTGGCGCTCCCGGGACGCAGGAGCACGACCATGGCGGACACACGACCGCCGGTCCCGCCCGCGTAGCGGTGGGCCGTGTCGTCCGAGCCGAGCCTGCCGAGCAGCCGGTGGGGTCCGATGGCGGGCGGGTCGTGCGGGTGCAGGGGGAGCATCCCGGTCCTCTCCGATCAGCCGAGTTCGGCCAGGACTTCAGCGGTCGCGGCGTCGACGACGAGGACGGTGGTCGCCTCCCGGGGCAGCACGGCCAGCACCTCTCCCGCCGGGTGCGCCGCCAGGGTCCGGTTGTCCGCCTCGCCCGCCCCGTCCGTTCCGGACGTCACCTCCTCACCGGTGGAGAGGTCCCAGGTGGTGCGCCGTCCGCTGGACCCGGTGATGAAGTTGGCGCCGTGCAGCAGGTGGAACCGGTCCGTGCCGGGTGCCACGACGAGTTCCTCGGACAGGTAGGGCGGCTCGCCCTCGGGGCTGAAGAGCCGTGGTTCGGTTTCCGTCAGGTAGTTGATGTGCACGACCGCCTCCGGATTGGCGGACAGGTAGAGCAGGTCGCCCTCGTCGTTGGGCAGCGCCACCGAGCCCGGTTCGGCCCCCAGGACTCCCTCCCTGCGGAACACCTCGCGTCCGGTCGAGGTCTCCAGCACCGCGACGAAGCTCCCCTGGTTCAGGGCGAGGTGCTCGCCGTCCGGCGAGTAGGCGGCCCAGCCGACCGCCTCCTCCCAGATGTCGGTGACCGCGCCCGTCTCCAGGTCGATCCTGCGGGTCCCCCCGGGACCGATCGTGACCTCCCCGCCGTCGGGGGAGAACACCACGGGCTCGTAGGCGAGGAGGCCGACCAGGTCCGGAAAGTACATGGTCCGCTCCCCGCTGCGCAGGTCGAAGACGTGCAGGCCGCCCTCGGTGGACAGGTAGGCGAAGCGGCAGCCGTCCGGGCTCACCGTCGGCAGACCCGCGAAGTCGGGCAGGGATTCACCGACGAAGGCGACCTCCTTTCCCGCCTCCCAGTCCCACAGGGCGACCCCGGTGGGATGGGACACGGCCAGCAGTTCGCCCTCTGCCACGAACGCGAGACGGGGGAAAGAGGCCATGTCGAGGTCGTAGCCGTCCTCTCCGGGTATCTCCAGCCTCTCCCGGGCGGCCTCCGCGTACTCCGCCGC
>NZ_QPFC01001402.1:0-2137 GCF_003427465.1 Nocardiopsis sp. TNDT3
GCACGGCCTCCATCATCAGGGCGGGGGAGGGGGTGGGGCCCCCGGGAAGCTCGCAGCAGGGCTGTAGCGCGCGCCAGGCCACCGTGCTCAGGATGTCCATGGGGTCGCAGTCGGCGAGCGCCCACGTGCCGATCTCCTGCGGACTCGTGGAGATGAGGCGTTCCCAGTCCCCGGCGGTGGCCGCGACCGCGCCGCGCACGGGCTCGGAGAGGTCGGAGCAGTCCACCAGCTGGGTGCGCAGGCTCGGCAGGAACTCGGCCAGCGGCAGGTGCGACCACTGCTCCAGGGCCAGGCGGGCGATGCCGTGCGCGAGCCAGGGCGGTCCCGCGATGTCCAGGACGCGTGCGACGGGCAGCGAGTGCCACCAGCCGTCGATCAGACGGTCGTGGTGGAGCAGGGGAGCCACGTCCGGCGACCTCGACCACCGCAGTGCGGGTGCGAGGTCGACGAGGCAGATCGGAGAGACGGCGTTCATCCGCTGGGGACCTCGACCTCCTGGTGTCTGCACGTGAATTGGGGAGGAACCGCACGGGCCTTCGGTTCGATGCACCACAGTACGCGCCCCTCACCCGCGGGGAGGCCGGACGGGAGGCCGGTCCGTGCGCCACGGGCGGGCACGGCCAGCCGGGGGACAGGGGTGCCGTGAGCACTTCCCCGAGATCGTACGTCCCCTGACGCCACATGGGTACCCCCGGGCGTGCCAGGTCCGCCGCGACCGGACCGTGACTGCCTTGTGTGATGACCGTGACGAGGGCGTTCCGGCCCCCGGGCCCGCGCCGACGTGTGAGCTACCTCATAGCCGACCCCGGGTTCTTCCCGGGCCCACCGGTCGTTGGTGTTCACGGCGCCTTCATACGGGCGTCCCCCGCGCGCAACGGGCGCGCACGACCGGTCCGGGAAGCATGGAGGCTGGCGGGGTGTGGCGACACACTCCGTCCCAGGCACTCCGTCGTCGGCCGCGGGTATGCTGGAAGGGCACTTTCCTTCGCCCGGGCGACCTTTCCGGCCGGACGGCCGCGCCCGGTGGCCGACAGGGGTCGACGGTGTTCGGACACGGGTGGTGGCCGGACCGCGGCCCGACACCACGATCGCCGTACCCGCGCACCCTCGGCGCGCGCAGGCGTGGGACGGTCGAGCCGGATGATTGGTTGACGTGACAGACCTTGAGACGAATCCCCCAGCGGCCGCTCGCCTCCACAGACCGGATCCCATCCGGTCCTACGTGGCGATCGGCGACAGCATCACCGAGGGGATGGAAGACGACAGCGGCCCAGACGGAGAGTACCGGGGCTTCGCCGACCGACTGGCGGAGCACCTGGCCACGGTGACCCCCGACTTCCGCTACGCCAACCTGGGCGTGCGCGGACGCCGGATGCGCCACATCTTCGGCGAGCAGCTCGACCAGACGCTGGCCTGGAAGCCCGACCTGGTCACCGTCCTGGCCGGGGGCAACGACGTCCTGCGTCCGGGAGGGGACCTCGACCGGCTGGCCGAGCACTTCGAGTGGGGCATCCGCCAGCTGCGCGACGCCGGAATCCGCGTGGTGATCCTGTCCGGCCACGACACCGGGTGGATCCCGGTCCTGCGCTACTACCGCGGCCGCATCGCCGTGTTCAGCATGCACATGCGCGCCGTCGCCGAGCGCACCGGCACCGAGATCGTCGACCTGTGGGCGCTCAACGCCCTGACCGACTCCCGCGCCTGGAGCGAGGACCGCCTGCACCTCAACGGCGCGGGCCACCAGATCGTCGCCGCGCGCGTGGCCGACCTGCTCGGCTTCCCCATGGGCCCGCCCGAGTCCTGGACCGACCCGTGGACCACCCCGCCCCGGCAGCTGCCCCGCATCCTGCGCCGCCGCGAGAACCGCCGCTGGGCCCGCCAGTACCTGGTGCCGTGGCTGCGCCGCCGTGCCATGGGCCGCTCCTCCGGGGACGGCCGCCTGCCCAAGCGCCCCGAGCTGGACTACCTGCACGACGAGGACACCCGGTCCCGGATCGCCAGGAGCATCGAGGAGGGCAAGGCCTGGGAGGGCACCTACAACGGCTTCGACCCCGCCGAGAGCGCGCCCACCAGCAGCCCCTCGGGCACCAAGGGCCCCGACCCCGTGGACTGAGCCGTCCGCCCACGCGCGGCGGGG
>NZ_QPFC01001403.1:0-1281 GCF_003427465.1 Nocardiopsis sp. TNDT3
GGGCGGGGCCCTTGGGTGCGCTGTCCCGTCGCCGGGCGGGGCGGAACGGACGCAGAGCGGTGACGGGAGGGCGCATGTCGGTCGAGGAGCGGCTGCGGGTGCCCATCGGGTCGGCCCCGGCCTGGTCCACCGCTCCCGGCAGCCGACGGGTCCTCGTGGTGGCGCACACCGTGACCGCGCTGACCCGGCTGCTCGACATCCTCCCCCTGCTGGAGTCCGACCCCCGCGTGCAGGTCGTGTTCACCCGGGCGCGGACCTCCAACTTCCGCGAGGGCGTCACCGAGTTCCTCGGTGACATCGGCGCCGTCGTCGCGCCGTGGGAACAGGCGGTGGAGGAGGAGTTCGACCTCGCCCTCTCCGCGAGTTACGGCGACGATCTGCACCGGATCAAAGCGCCCATGGTGGTGTTCTCCCACGGCGCCGGATACAACAAGTTGGCGAAACCGGAAACCGCGGGCGCGCCCGCGGCCGAACTCCCGCACAAGGACGAGGCGGTCTTCGGCCTCTCCCGCCAGACCCTTCTCCGCGACGGCGCGCTCGTCCCGCAGACCCTGGTGCTCTCCCACTCCGAGCAGCTCGACCGGCTGAACGCCGCCTGCCCCGAGGCTGTGGACGCGGCCCTCGTCGCCGGGGACCCCACCTACGACCGCGTCCTGGCCGGACTCCCCTGGCGTGAGCGCTACCGCGACCACCTGGAGACCGGACGGCGCAGGCTCGTCCTGATCAGCTCCACTTGGGGCCCGACCTCCCTGCTCGGCCGCTGGCCCGACCTGCCCGTCCGCCTCGTGGAGGAACTCCCGGTGGACGAGTACCGGGTGGCGCTGGTCCTGCACCCCAACGTCTGGCACGGCCACGGGCCCTGGCAGGTGCGCGCCTGGCTCGCCGACGCCGAGCGCGCCGGGCTGCGCGTCCTGCCGCCCCGGCAGGGCTGGCAGGCGGCCCTCGTCGCGGCCGACCACGTCGTCGGCGACCACGGCTCGGTCACCTTCTACGGCGCCGCGCTGGGCACCCACACGATCCTCGGCGCGTTTCCCCACCACGAAATGGCCAGCGACTCCCCCATCGCCGCCTTCGGCAGAACCGCCGCCCTCCTGCGCCCGGACGCACCACTGCTTTCCCAGATCGTGGAGGACTCGGAGGAACACACCGCGGGAAGGTTCGCGGAGACCACGCGAATGCTCACCTCCGTTCCGGGGAAGTCCGGCGCCCTTCTGCGGTCCGCGTTCTACCGCATTCTCGACCTGCCCGAACCCGCCCACGAGGTGCGGGTGACCCCGCCCG
>NZ_QPFC01000183.1:0-2138 GCF_003427465.1 Nocardiopsis sp. TNDT3
GACCGCCCGCAGGTACTCCCCGCCGCGGCCGCGGGCGGAGTAGCCGACCGCGCTGCCGTCGAGGTGGTTGAGGGTCACGGTCACCCGTCCGCCCCGCTGGGTGAGCTGGGCGGAGGAGATCCGGGACAGGCGCACGGGCTCGCGGAAGCCGTCCGCCCTGCGGCCTCCCCCCGCCGCCGTGGCCTGGTCCCGGGAGTCGGCGGTCCGCCGCGCCCACCGCCGCACCCGCGGCAGGAGCAGCAGGGGGAAGCACACGACGAGCAGCACCGGCAGGGCGTGGAGCGCGAGCGCGGCGAGGATCTCCCCGGCCCCGTAGTAGAGCCCGGTGAGCAGGAGCGCGACGAGGCAGACCGCCACCGGCAGGAAGTAGGGCAGCGCCTCACCGCCTTCGATACCGCGTGCGTTGGCCCACCAGACCGGGACGAAACTCGGGAAGAGGCCGACCAGGGCGGTCGTTCCCGTCCACCCGAAGACCGGTTCCACACGGCCGTGCACGCTCAGGGGCCGGGTCGTGTGCCCCCGCACGTCCAGGCGCAGGGTGACCAGTCCTCCGGGCCTGGCCCGCACGCGCTCGATCTCCGCCATGGGGTTCCCTCCCGCCGGTGCCGCCGGGTCCTACGACGTCCCCGGAGCGGCTCGGGTTCGCGATCGGCAGGCGGAAGCCGGGCCCGGACTCAGATCGGCGGCCAGGGCACCGCCGGCCAGTCCGGCGCCGGGTAGGGATGGACGCCGTGCTGGATGAGCAGGTCCACCCGGCTGCGCACCGCGTAGGCCTCCGGTCCGGTCAGGTGCCGCGCCAGCTCCTGGGACAGGGCGCTGTCCGCGTCGGCGAGCTGGTCGCGCACCGACCCCAGTGCCTCCAGGGCGTCCTGGGGCAGCGGCTGGCCCTGCCACTGCCACAGCACGGTGCGCAGCTTGTAGTCCTCGGCGAGGGAGACCCCGTGGTCGCAGCCGTACAGGTGCCCGCCGGGGGTGGGCAGCAGGTGGCCGATCTTGCGGTCGGAGTTGTTGATGACCGCGTCGAACACCGCCATGCGGCGCAGGTCGGCGTTGTCGGTCTCCCGCGCCAGGGCGACCAGGTCCACGGTGGCGTCGCCGTGCACCCACAGCTGCACCATGCCCTCGCCGAACGGGCCGTCGCGGTGCACCGTGGGCGGGACGATCCCCCAGCCCAGCGCCTCGGAGACGGCGTGGGCGCTGACCTCGCGCCCGGCCAGGGTTCCGTCGGGGAAGTCCCACAGCGGCCGCTCCCCCGCCACCGGCTTGTACACGCAGGCGGCCGAGCGCACGCCGTCGGAGACGGTGCAGTACAGGGTGGCGTTGGAGGCGGCGGTCAGCCGTCCCTCCACGGTGATCTCGCCGGTGCGGAGCAGGTCGAGCCCGACGGCCGGGCTGAGGCCGTCGAAGGCGTCGGCGGTGTCCCTCATCGCGGGCCCCCGGGTCTGCGCGCCCGGCGGCCCGCCGGTGGTGTGCTCATCGGCGCGCTCAGACGAGGCTGTCCGGTCGGTAGCCGTTCTGGCGTACGCAGATGTGGCCGCCGGGGTCGAGCGGGCGTCCGCACAGCGGACAGTCCGGGCGTCCGGCGGCGACCACCTTCAGCGCGCGTCCGGCGAAGGAGCGCGCGGCGCCGGGGGTGAGGTAGACGCGCAGGACGTCGCGGTGGGCGGGGGCCTCCTCGGCGAAGACCTCCAGCTCCTCCTCGTCGTCCTCCAGCAGGTCCTCACCGGCGGTCTCGTCGATCTCCTGGGCCTCGATGATGACGCGGGCGGCCTCGGCGTCCCAGGCCAGGGCCAGGGTGCCGACCCGGAAGTCCTGCTCGATGGGCTGCTCCAGGGGAGCGTCGTCCTCGGGCGGAGCGGTGTCCTCCGGCGGGGAGCCGAAGCGCCGGTGCACCTCTTCCAGTAGTTCCTCGATACGGGTGGCGAGCGCCTCGACCTGCGCCTTCTCCAGGACCACGCTGGTGATGCGCCCCTCTCCCACGGCTTGGAGGAAGAAGGTGCGGTCTCCCGGCTGGCCCACGGTCCCCGCGACGAACCGCTCCGGCGGATTGAACTGAAAGACGGGCATGCCAAGAACCTTACGGGATGCGGGCCCACCGTTGCCAAACCCGCCGGACGCGCTGGTGGGCCGGGTGGGCC
>NZ_QPFC01001404.1:0-1444 GCF_003427465.1 Nocardiopsis sp. TNDT3
CCCCTCCCCCACCGACGAGGCGCCGCACACGGTCCGCGACGCGCCCGCGCCCTGGGTCCAGCAGACCTTCGCCTCCCCCCAGGAGACGCCCACCGCGCCCCCGCTGTGGGAGCAGCCCTCGGCGCTGGAGCGGCCGCAGGAGCCCGCGGGGTGGCGGCAGCAGTCCTGGACGGAACCGGAGTGGGACCGGCCCAACCGCTGGGAGACCCCGCGGGAGGAGGCGCCCGCGCCGGGGGCGGAGGCGGCCGAGGAGGCCGCGCAGCCCGCTCCGGAGGCCGTGGAGGCCCCTGTGGAGGACGAGGCCCCGAAGGCCCCCTCCTCTCCCCCGGGGCGCTCGCAGGAGGTCCCGCCGGGCGAGCACGCGCGCCTGAACCCGAAGTACACCTTCGACACCTTCGTCATCGGCTCCAGCAACCGCTTCGCGCACGCGGCGTCGGTGGCGGCCGCCGAGGCTCCGGCCAAGGCCTACAACCCGCTGTTCATCCACGGCGGTTCGGGGCTGGGCAAGACCCACCTGCTGCACGCCATCGGGCACTACACGCACCGCCTCTACGAGGGTTCGCGGGTGCGGTACGTCAGCTCGGAGGAGTTCACCAACGAGTTCATCAACTCGATCCGGGACGGCAAGGCGGACGGGTTCCGCCGCCGGTACCGCGACATCGACGTGCTCCTGGTGGACGACATCCAGTTCCTGGAGAACAAGGAGCAGACGCAGGAGGAGTTCTTCCACACCTTCAACACGCTGCACAACTCCGACAAGCAGATCGTCATCTCCAGCGACCGGCCGCCCAAGCAGCTGACCACGCTGGAGGACCGGATGCGCAGCCGGTTCGAGTGGGGCCTGCTCACCGACGTCCAGCCGCCCGAGCTGGAGACCCGGATCGCCATCCTGCGCAAGAAGGCCGCGCAGGAGGGGCTGGCGGCCCCTCCCGAGGTGCTGGAGTTCATCGCGAGCAAGATCTCCACCAACATCCGGGAACTGGAGGGCGCGCTGATCCGCGTGACGGCCTTCGCCAGCCTGAACCGGCAGTCGGTGGACCTGGACCTGACCAGCCAGGTGCTGCGGGACCTGGTGCCCAGCACGGAGGTCCCCGAGGTCACGGCGGGGGCGATCATGTCCCAGACGGCCGCCTACTTCGGCCTGACGGTCGAGGACCTGTGCGGGACCTCGCGCTCCCGGGTGCTGGTGACCGCCCGGCAGATCGCCATGTACCTGTGCCGGGAGCTGACCGAGCTGTCCCTGCCCAAGATCGGGCAGCAGTTCGGCCGCGACCACACCACGGTCATGCACGCCGAGCGCAAGGTCCGCGGGCTGATGGCCGAGCGCCGGTCCATCTACAACCAGGTGCACGAGCTCACCAGCCGGATCAAGGACCAGCCCTCGCTGACCTGATCCACAGACTGTGCACGAGCCGCGGGGCGGCCTCCGGGACGGGGGCCGCCC
>NZ_QPFC01000184.1:0-1842 GCF_003427465.1 Nocardiopsis sp. TNDT3
GCGGCCCACGGCCGGGTCGAGGACGACGGCGCCGCGCGAGCGCAGGGTGGCCACGTTGGCCTGCGTGGCGGGGTGCTCCCACATCTCGGTGTGCATCGCGGGAGCGAAGACCACCGGACAGCGCGCGGTGAGCAGGGTGTTGGTGAGCAGGTCGTCGGCCAGGCCCGCGGCGGCCCTGGCCATGATGTTGGCGGTGGCCGGTGCCACGAACACCAGGTCGGCCTCCTGGCCGATGCGCACGTGCGGGACCTCGTGGACCCCGTCCCACACTCCGGTGGCGACGGGCTGGCCGGACAGGGCGGCCCAGGTGGGCTCACCGACGAAGCGCAGGGCCTCGGCGGTGGGCACGACCCGGACCCGGTGGCCGGACTCGGTCAGGCGGCGCAGCAGTTCGCAGACCTTGTAGGCGGCGATGCCGCCGCCGACGCCGAGGACCACGCGGGGAACGTTTGTGTCACTCACAGAAAGGAGTTCTACCAGCCCCCGGCCGCCCCGCGCGCGCCAGGGGCGCGGCGGGCGCGCGGAAGGCGAGGGGCGCACCGGACCCCGCGAGAGGAGTCGAGCCGCCGACGAGGACGCCGTGCCCCTTGGAGCGCGGAACCCGGTTCTCCGCGCCCCGAGCCCCGTGCGAGCTCGCGAGCACGCGGAGAAAGACGGGTCAGGAACCCTCGTAGGGCTCCGCGGTGAGCAGGCCGGACCTGACCTCGCGCAGGGCGATGGACAGCGACTTCTCCTGGACCTGGGTCTCCACCAGCGGGCCGACGTACTCCAGCAGGCCCTCGCCCAGCTGGGCGTAGTAGGCGTTGATCTGGCGGGCCCGCTTGGAGGCCATGGTGACCAGGCTGTACTTGCTGTCCACCAGCTCCAGCAGATCGTCGATCGGCGGGTTGGTGATGCCTTCGGCGACGGGCTCGGTACCAGCCACTTCATTACCCCCAGGAATGTTCCGCGGCTCGTCGTGGAGCCGCGGTGGACGGACGTTGGGGCGCCGTCGGGACGGTTCCCGGCGCGGCGCGGATGGCGCGGGCCCTCCGGGCCCGGCCGCTATCACACCTTGGGCGCGGTGATCAACGCTAGCAGCTCGTCGCCCACTTCCTGTACGGACGTGTTGACGAGGGTGGTGTCGAACTCCTTCTCGGCGGCCAGCTCGACCCTGGCCACGTCCAGGCGGCGCTGGATCACCTCGTCGGACTCGGTGCCGCGTCCGGTGAGGCGGCGCACCAGCTCCTCCCAGGAGGGCGGGGCGAGGAAGACGTGCAGGGCGTCGGGCATGGACTCGCGCACCTGGCGGGCGCCCTGGAGCTCGATCTCCAGCAGGACGGGCACTCCGGCGCGCAGGCGCTCCTCGACGGGTCGGCGCGGGGTGCCGTAGCGGTTGCCCGCGAACTGGGCCCACTCCAGGAGCTGGTCCTCGGCGACGAGGCGGTCGAACTCCTCGTCGGTGACGAAGTGGTACTGGACGCCGTCCTGTTCGCCCGGGCGGGGGCGGCGCGTGGTGACCGAGACCGAGAGCCACACGTCGGGGTTCTCACGGCGCAGGTGGGCCACCACCGTGCTCTTGCCCACACCCGAGGGTCCGGACAGCACGGTCAGCCGCTTCTGCGCCGGGCGGGACTGGGATCCGGGATCGGGCATGTGTGTTCGAGGCTTCCCTTCGGGCCCGCCCGCCACGGGCGGGGCCGTGGCCCTCGCGTCGCGCTCCGGCGGGCCGAAGCCGGTCCGGGCGCCGTCACCGTGCGGGCGGTCTGGTGTGCGGGGTGTCCGCGTACGGTCGCGGGAAGCTCCCTTTATACCACCGGGCAGCGACGCACGGCCCAGACCCGCCTCGACACACACCGCGCC
>NZ_QPFC01001405.1:0-2157 GCF_003427465.1 Nocardiopsis sp. TNDT3
GCCGCGCCCTCCCCGGAGGGCGCGGCCGTCCCGGGCGGTGCGCTGCCGGTACGCTCCGGAAGCGGAGATATGGGCGACATGTCCTTATTGTCGCAGTCGGCGTCGGGTACGGCGTCCCGGCGGGGCACCCGTGGACGCGGCCCGCACGCGGAACGCGGGGGGACACCGACCCGCACGGACGGCCCCGGCTCCTCCCCCGCCCGGTGACCCGTCAGCAGTGTTTACCCTCACACGGACACGCGCCGCGGCCTGCGATAGTGTGGAACGTCGTCGTCGCGCCGCCCGCGGTGGGACCCGGGAACCGCTCTTCTCCCTCGTCCCCCGCCGTGAGTGCCCGTCGGCGACCGGGCAGGGCTGCGTTCGACGCTCCGCCCCACTCCATGCCGCGCCTGCCGCGCTGGCCGTGAGACCGGGCGGTCGTTCCCGGCGGCCGCCACGCGCGCACAGCGCATGGAGCTTCAGATACCGGCTGCGGCGCGTCCCGGCCGGTGCTTCCATTCGAGGGGCTTCCTCTACTCCATGTTCTCCACTCTGCGCTCACGCGCGTCCGCGCGAGGCAGACGTTCCGATCCCTGGGTCATGAGCGTGTCCGGCGCCCTGATGACCGCCTTCGTCCTCGCCGCCCTGGTCGCCCCCCGCGCCATGGGCTCCGCCGTGGACGCGGCCTTCACCTGGTCCGCGCGCTGGTTCGGCGCCTACTGGCAGCTGCTGATGCTGGCCACCTTCGTCGTCATGACCGTCCTGGCCTTCTCCCGCTACGGGCGGGTCCGCATGGGCGGCACCGACAAACCCGAGTTCAAGCGGTTCACCTGGATCGCGATGGTCGTCACCACCCTGCTGGCCGCCGGAGGGGTGTTCTGGGCGGCGGCCGAACCCATCGCCCACTACGCCTCCCCGCCGCCGCAGTACGCCGACCAGGTCGACGGCGGAGCCGAGGGCGCGGCGGTGGCGCTGGCGCAGAGCTTCGTGCACTGGGGCTTCATCGGCTGGGCCGTCGGCGGCGCGCTGGCCACCCTGGTCATGATGCGCGGTGTCGAGAAGGGCATGCCGCTGCGCCCGCGCACCCTGCTGTGGCCGCTCCTGGGCGAGCGGGTGCGCACGCACTGGATCGGCGCGGTCGCCGACATCAGCTGCGTGCTCGCCGTGGTGGCCGGGACCGTGGGGCCGATCGGCTTCCTCGGGCTCCAGATCTCCTACATCTGCAGCGAGCTGTTCGGGCTGCCCGACACCTACGCCGTCCAGGCGCTGATCATCCTGGGCCTGACCGCGGTGGCCGCGGTGTCGGTGCTGAGCGGGATCCACAAGGGCATCCAGCTGCTGAGCCGGGCCAACGTCTGGGTGGCCCTGGCGCTCATCGCCGTCATCGTCGGCATGGCGTCGCTGCCCTTCGTCGTCAACCTGTTCCTGCAGGCGAGCGCCGTGCACGCCCGGGAGTTCCTCCCGATGGCGCTGTACCGGGGCGACGAGCAGTGGCTCGGGTACTGGACGCTGTTCTTCTTCGGCTGGTTCCTGGGCTTCGGGCCCATGATGGCGGTCTTCTTCGCCCGCATCTCACGGGGCCGCACCGTGCGCGACATCTACGTCGGGGCGACGGTGGTGCCCTCGGTGGTGACCATGCTCTGGTTCACCGCGCTGGGCGGCACCGGCATCTGGCTGGAGCAGCGCGAGCCCGGCACGATCACGGGCCCCTACGCCGAGGACGGGCTGCCCGCGGCGGCGCTGGCCATCCTGGAGGCGCTGCCGCTGACCGGAGCGCTGGGCGTGCTGATGGTGGTCGTGGCGCTGATCTTCCTGGCGTCCACGCTCGACTCCATGTCCTACACCATCGCGGTCTCCAGCATGCACGAGGGAGAACCCTCGGGCCTGGTCCGCGCGTTCTGGTGCGTGGGGATGGGGCTGGCCGCCGTCGCACTGCTGCTGGTGGGGGACGGCGGGATCCAGGCGTTGCAGTCCTTCATCGTGGTGACCGCGGTGCCCGTCGGCCTGCTCATGCTGCCGACGCTGTGGACCACGCACCCGCTGCTGCGCGACATGGCGGTAGAGCAGGGCATCGTCGCCCCGCGCCCGTCACGGGACGGGGACGGCGACCACGCGCCGCGGGCCGGGGAGCCGGTCGGCCAGGCCTCCCCGTAGGAACCGCGCCGCGCCCGCAGGACC
>NZ_QPFC01001406.1:0-2898 GCF_003427465.1 Nocardiopsis sp. TNDT3
GACCTGGACGCCCCCGGGGAGCTGCCGCCGACACGGGCTCCCCCTCCCACCGCGAACACCGCCATCTGACCATCCCCGCGCGTACCCCCCTGTCTCCGGCGTGCGTCGGGATCACCCGTATTCGCAGTGAAGAGGTACCAGGTCCTTGTCCAGTCAAACGGGAGCGGGCGCGCGTTGGACACGCGCCCTCATCTCCCTTCTCGTCATCCTCGTCGCGTTCGGCGCGGCGTGGTTCATCCCGCCGCGCCTGGGGCTCGACCTCAGCGGCGGCACACAGATCGTCCTGGAGACCCAGGACGGCCCCGAGGGCACACCCGCCAACTCCGAGAACACCGACCAGGTCGTCGAGGTGCTGCGCCAGCGCATCGACCGCCTGGGCGTGTCCGAGGCGACCATGTCGCGCTCGGGCGAGAACCGGATCATCGTCGAACTGCCCGGTGTGCAGGACCCGGCGGAGGCCGCGCAGATCATCGGCCAGACCGCCCAGTTGTCCTTCCACCCCGTGCTGGGCGTGGGCCAGGCCGGCGGCCAGGGCGTGCAGGCGCCCGCCCCGGGCGACTCCGCCAACGCCCCGCAGGCCACCGCGGACGAGGCGCGCGCCCCGTCCGACGCCGCGGCCGAGGGCGGTGACGAGGCCGCCGAGGGCGGCGGCGGGGAGATGACCCAGGAGCAGCTCGAAGAGCTCATGGCTCAGCAGGGCGGCATGGGCGGCCAGCAGCCCCCCGCCGGCCCCAGCGCGGAGAACCCCGAGGACGTCGTGATGACGCTCCCCGACTCCGACGGCACCCAGCTCCAGCTCGGCGAGACCGCCATCAAGGGCGACCAGGTGGCCAGCGCCGAGGCCGCGCTGGACAGCGTCAACCGCGCGCAGTGGACGGTCAACGTCAACTTCCGCGGCGAGGGCGCCGACCAGTGGACCGCGCTGACCGCCGACGCCGCCTGCTACGAACAGGGCGACCCGCGCCGCCGCGTGGCCATCGTGCTGGACGGGCAGATCATCTCCGCCCCGGAGGTGAACCCGGAGTTCTCCTGCGACGTGGGCATGCCCGGCAACACCACCACCATCACCAGCCCCGACTTCACCAGTGAGACCGCCAACGACCTGGCCGTGCTGATCGAGGGCGGCTCGCTGCCGCTGCCGGTCACCGAGGTCCAGCGCCAGACGGTCGGCCCGACCCTGGGCGCCGAGGCCATCCAGGCCAGCGCCGTCGCCGCGATCCTGGGCCTGGCCTTCACCACGCTCTACATCACGCTGGTCTACCGGCTGGTCGGCTTCCTGGCCGCCCTGGCCCTGGGCTTCTACACGCTCATCGCCTACGGCGCCCTGGTCGCCATCAACGCCACACTGACGTTGCCGGGCCTGGCGGGTTTCGTGCTGGCGATCGGTATGGCCATCGACGCCAACGTGCTGATCTTCGAACGCACACGTGAGGAACACCAGCGCCAGGCGAAGGTCTACGAGGCCAACAAGTCCGCCGGGCTGCGGGACGCCACCGAGGACGAGGCGGCCAAGGCCGAGTCCGGGGTGCTCACCCGCAAGCGGCGCCGGGCGGTGCCGCCGAGCCTGGAGAAGGCGTTCGTCGTGGGCTCCCGCAAGGCGTGGAGCGCCGTCCTCGACACCAACATCACCACGCTCATCGCCGCCGCCCTGCTGTTCTTCTTCGCCTCGGGCACCGTGCAGGGCTTCGGCGTGACCCTGAGCATCGGCACCCTCGTCTCGATGTTCTCCGCGCTGGTCATCGCGCGCGTGTTCGTCGAGTGGGCGGTGCGGCGCGCGGTCGTGCGCAAGCACCCGGCCGTCAGCGGCCTGAACCGCATCGGCGGCGTCCGCACCTGGCTGGTCGAGAAGAACCCCGACCTCATGGGCCACCGCGCCAAGGGTCTGATCGTGGCGGGTCTGATCGTGGCGGCCGCGGTCGCCGCGCCACTGATCCGCGACACCAACCTCGGTGTGGAGTTCACCGGCGGCCGCGTGCTGGAGTACGAGGTCACCAGCGGGGAGGGCGTCTCGGTCGACGAGGCCCGCTCCGTCATCTCCGCGCTGGACTTCCCCGGCTCGGACACGGCCGTGGTCCAGGAGTCCGGTGACGGCGACATCTCGGTGCGCACCGGCAGCATCTCCGACGACGACGCGGCCCGGATCGCCGACGCCCTGGGCGAGCAGACCGGCGGCGTGGAACTGGTCAGCGACGAGCTGATCGGCCCGAGCATGGGCGACGAGCTGCGCAACCGCGCGCTGATCGCCCTGGGCGCGGCCCTCGCGCTCCAGATGGTCTACCTGGCCTGGCGCTTCCGCTGGTCGTTCGGCGTGTCCACCATGCTGTCGCTGGCCTTCAACCTGGTCCTGGTGATCGGGCTGTTCATCTGGCTGGGCAAGCCGATCGACGGCGTGTTCCTCGCCGCGCTCCTGAGCGTCATCGGCTTCTCCGTCAACGACACGGTGGTGGTGTTCGACCGGGTGCGCGACGAGTGGGCCCGGGACGAGAGGTCGAAGTTCTCCGAGATCGCCAACCGCGCGGTGCTCAACACCCTGCCGCGTACCGTCAACACCTCCATCGGCGCGCTGATCATCCTGGGCTTCCTGACCTTCCTCGGCGGGTCCTCGCTCCAGGACTTCTCGATCGCCATGCTGGTGGGTCTGGTGACGGGCGTCCTCTCGACGATCTTCGTCGCCGTCCCGCTGGCCATCTGGCTCCAGAGGTGGGACAGGACCGACCCGCCGCACGTGGTCAAGGAGCGCAAGGCCAAGCAGAAGGTGGCCGCCAAGGCCGCCCGCGAGGCCGACGACGGCGCCGTCGTCTAGCGCCGCCCAGGGTTCCCGGCCCCGCGGCCGGGAACCCGCCGCGTCTCACACGGTCCGCCGCGCCGCCCCCGGGTGGCGCGGCGGACCGGAAGGGG
>NZ_QPFC01000185.1:0-2390 GCF_003427465.1 Nocardiopsis sp. TNDT3
GCCGACGGCAAGGGCTACATCGGCGAGCAGGAGGACTGCGTTGAGGCGGCGTGAGACCACCACCACGGGGGCGGGGCCTTCGGGCACCGTCCCCAGGGGCGGTGGGTGGCCGTACGCGCCCCGTAGGGGCGCTGCGAGGTCCGCGCCAGCGGATCTCGCAGAAAACCGCCGCCCCCGCCAGGGGGCGTCCACGGCCCGGCGGCCCCGCCCCCGGGCAGCACCTGTGCGCGGTGCACGCCGCCGGGCCAGGAGCAGCCGCCCCGCAGGGGCGTCCGCGTCGGCGGCGCAGCCGCTGGCCCCCTCCCGGGCCCCGCAGCGGCTCGCCCGGGGCCTCCGGCCGTGCGCCGAAGGCCCCGGGCCGCCTGCTAGGCGGCGGACCTGCCCAGCAGGAACTCCACATCGTTGTCGTTGAGGCAGGCGATCTGGTCGGTGACGGCCCGGACGCGGCCCGCCTCATCGGTTGCCTCGGCGAAGCTGTCCAGGAACTGGGGCTGCATCAGCCTCTCGGGGGTGGCCAACATCCGGTGGGCGAGCTCGCGCACCTGCTCGCGCTGGTGTGTGCGACGCCGCTGCTCCTGTTCGCTGTAGATGACGTAGAGGTGGTTGAGCGACTTGAGGATGTCGCACTCCAGCCGGACCCGGCGGGGAACGACCAGGTCCGCGCGGTAGCGGGTGAGGCGCTTCCTGCCGTGCTCCTTGCGGGTGGCGTCCAGAGCGCCCAAGCAGAAGCGGCTGATGAGCGCGCTGGTGGCGGCCTTGAGCCGCCTCTGGCCGTCACTGGAGCCGTAGCTGTCCGGACCCGGCCACCACGGCTGCTGGACGAGTTGGTCGAAGACCTCGCCCAGTTCGGCGAAGTCGGTACCCGCGGGCGCGTAGTTCGTCGCCGCGAAACGCAGGAGCTCGCCGCGCTCGGGCCCTGACGTGAACTCGACCGTCCTCAGGCGTCCGCTCAAGAACGCGTCCTCCAGGTCGTGCACCGAGTAGGAGATGTCGTCGGCCCAGTCCATGACCTGCGCCTCCAAGCAGCGACGGCCCGCGGGGGCGCCCTCCCTCACCCATTCGAAGATGGGCCGGTCCTCGTCGTAGACACCGAACTTGGGCGAGGCGGGATCGCCGGGCTTGCCGCCGCGGGCCCACGGGTACTTCGTCGCCGCGTCCAGGACGGACCGGGTGAGGTTGAGACCGACGTCGCCCGTGTGCTTGGGCTCCAGGCGGGTCAGGATCCGAAACGACTGGGCGTTGCCCTCGAACCCTCCGGCGGGTGTGGCGAACAGGTCCAGTGCCAGTTCTCCGTTGTGACCGAAGGGCGGGTGCCCCAGGTCGTGGGCCAGGCCGGCCGCCTCGACGACGTGGCGGTCGCACCCCAGCTGCTCCCCCAGCACGCTGGCGATCTGCGCGCACTCCAGCGAGTGGGTCAGACGGGTACGTCGGCTGGCGCTGAAGGGCAGGTCACCGGCCCCCGGGGTGATGACCTGTGCTTTGCCGCCGAGGCGGCGCAGAGCGGCGGAGTGCAGGATGCGCGCGCTGTCCCGCTCGAAGGGGGAGCGGTGGGAGGAGGTGTCGTCCTCCTGGATGTAGCGTTCGGCCTCGGGCTGGCCGGAGTTCGACCTGAAGATGGAACGTGTACGGCTGCTCACGCTGACCTCCTGGAACGGAACCGGGAGGGGTCGACCGCCTGCGGCGGTCTGGTGGGTGGTGTCCCTCCCGGTAGCGCGGTTGCACGCACTGCGCGGGCAAGGGGCCGCAACCGGGTGCGTTCTTTGCGCCCGGTTGCGGCCCCTCCCGCGTGGTGCAGGCTGCCGCGCCGGGAGGGGCACCACCCGCCAGGGCGCTGGTTGTCCTGAGTCGGGTTGGAGGTGGAGGCGGGCTCTTGGCGTGAGGGGTCGGTGCTTGCGCTCGGGGCGCGGAACGGGCCTGGCCCGTCCGGGGGTGGTTGTCGGTCGTCCCCAAGTGCCTCGGGTGCTGTTGAGCTCCCGTAGGGAGCGAGAGGGGCCTATCGGGATGGGATCCGGGGCTCGGGCACCTGCTCCGTGGTGGTGCAGACCAGTTCGGCGAATCCTCCCTTCAGGTGCGGTCTGGGACAGTGCGCTCCACACCCCTGAGGGCTCTGGAACGACCGGCGTGCAGCCAGGGTCTGCGTACGGCTTTCGGCGTGTCTGCACTGCGGCTGAGTACCGATCCATGCCAAGGAGGAGGAGGAGGAGGAGGAGGCGCACAGCTCCCTCTGGAACTGCGGGGACCGGCGCAGACCCCTGACATGTCTTTCAGGGGCCCCGAACCCGCACCCTCCTCACTTCCTGTCCTGCGGGGGCCGCGCCAGCGGCCTCCCACCCAAAAAGAACACAGCCGCCCCCGCAGGGGGCGTCCATGCACGAGACAGCACCGCCGTG
>NZ_QPFC01001407.1:0-6061 GCF_003427465.1 Nocardiopsis sp. TNDT3
CGGGTGGGCCCCGGCCGGGGCCCACGGCCGCCCCGCGCGGCGGGTGGCGGGCGGATCCCGAGCCCTGCGTCGGAGACGCCCCGGGGCGGCGCCGCGTCGGGGCCGCGTCCCCGGGGCGGTGCCGGGATCCCAGCGCACGGAGCCGCCTCGGGGCGGGAGCGGTGCCGGAGCGCGGGGGTGTTCCGTCAGGGTCGCGGACCGTTCCGTTCCCGGGCTCGGGGGGCTTCGGCTTCGGGGTGTCCGGTCAGGGCGCGGACGCTGATTCGGGCCTCGGGTGCTCCGTCAGCGTGCGGACGCGCCTTCGGGGTCGAGGTGCTCCATCAGCTCCCGGAAGCGGCTCCAGGCGTCGGGCTCCACGCCGTCCCCGATCCGGTACCAGACCAGCGGGGCCATGGGCGGGCCGAAGGCGACGCCCGGTACCGGAGCGGCCAGCGCCCGTTCCCGTCCCGCATCCAGGACCCCCTCCGGCCCCACCGCCAGCCCGACCGGCACTGACACGCCCGCCCACCGGGGCGCGTACGTCAGGTCGGCGCGCCCGAGGGCGCGGTGCACGGTCATGCTGCGCAGGCCGTCCCGCGCGGTCAGCTCGCGCACCAGCGGTTCGAGGGCGTCCAGGTCGGGTTCCTCACCCGGCCGGTACCCCACCGAGAACAGGATCCGCTCGCGCACCCCCGACGGCGCGCGCGACACCCTCAGGCTCCCCGCCAGAGGGCGTGCCCCCTCCTCCCGGACGCCCTCGGGCTGACCGGCGAAGGCCAGCAGGGTCTCACCGGGGGAGCGGCGCCGCGCCATGGCCGTGACCCGTTCGGTGTCCCACGCCCGGGTCAGGGGCTCGGAGACGCCCCACACCGCGGGCGCGCCTCCGGCCAGACGCTCGGCGAGCAGTTCCACGGTGGTGCCCAGCAGCAGGCCGTCGCCGACCGGGTGGTCGACGCTCAGGTCCACGTGCAGGTGGGTGCCCGGTTCCTCGTCGGCCGACGCCCGGAAGGCCTCGTTGGGGCCGTCCTCCGCGTTCACCCCGGGGTCGGGCACGAAGCCGGTCCCGGCGTCCCACACCAGCGGCAGGCCGTTGAAGCCGTCGTGGTAGCGCCCGTCCGGGGCGCGCACGACCCACGTGGCACGGGGCCTGCTGAGGAACCAGCGCAGCGCGTGGGTGATGACGCTCGTGGAGGGGGTGACCACCTGTAGGCCCCGGCCCCGGCGGCCGTGCTCGGCCAGCGCGTCCACGAACCAACTGGACAGGGGTACCACGGGCCGGTCCTGCACCAGGACGGCGTTCGCCCCGGTCACCGCGCTCACCGCCGGGTGGTCGGTCACTCCCAACAGGTGCGGGTCGCCCCGGGGAAGCCGCGGCTCCGGTTCCCACACCGCCCCGCCGTGCCGTTCGACCAGGCAGTGGGCGAACCGGCGTGCCGTCGCGGCCGTGTCGGTGTCCGCCAGCTCCGTTCCGCGGACCTCGACCCACAGCGGCTGCGCGGGCAGGTCGTCAGTGATCCCGTCTTCCAGGAGGCGGTCGGCCTCCGCCGACACCGCGAGCCGCTGCGCCGCCTGCATGGCGATCACCAGGCGGTCGGAGTCGTCGCGCAGCTGCACCACGGTGCCCTCGGCCACGAGCCGGACCCGCAGTCTGGGTCCGGCGGCGACCAGCGCGTCCAGGAGGGAGCGGCGGCTGGGGCTCTCGGCGAGGAGGGCGACGACGTCATGGCTCAACGGTGTTCCTTCACGGGGTGGGGATCGGTGGGCGGGGCCTGGCCGGTCAGATGGGGAACTCCCCGTGCCAGCTGCGCTGGAGGATGTGCTTGGGCAGGTAGTCCGAGCTGAGGTCGGGGGCGAAGTCCGGGGCGAGCTGGTTCGTGTCGTAGGCCAGGCAGGCGATGCCGAGCAGGAACAGCGGGACCGCGCCCATGACGTCCTTGGTGCGCTCCTCGTCGGCGGTGTAGTAGTCGTGGAAGAGCTGGATCCCCTGCGCCATGGCTTCGTCGAACTTGGCGGTGTCGTGTTCGGCGAGCCGGTACAGGGCGTTCATCGGGGGGAAGACGAACGTGTTCAGGTTCTCGGCGCTGCTGATCTCGGCGTGGTCGGGATCGGAGAGCCGCATGGCCTCGTAGAGGTTGTCGCCGAGTTCGGGCCGGTTGAGGATGAAGTCCTGGAGGGCGGCGACCCAGGGGTAGATGTAGTCGTCGTAGCCTCCGCCGTCCCGTTCTCCGGCTTCCTTGAGGAAGGAGACGGGGATCTGGCACAGGGAGCGGACGCGCTCCTCGTCGCGGCAGGTGATGGCGAGGAAGAACGCGTCGATCCAGGTTCCGGCGTCGCTGGTGGGGCCGGGGTCGATGGCGCCCAGGGTGCGAGTCTTGTGGTTGATGAGGCGTTCGACCGTGGTGTCCGGGGGCGCGGTGGACATGGCGAAGACGGCTTCTGAGACCTGCATCCAGGTGGTCCAGGCCTCCCAGGTGACCAGTTCGGAGGCGTCCGGGTCCATGGCGAGGGTGACCCTGGCACCAAGCGCCACGCTGTCCAGAGACATGCCAGCGGTGAACGGCGCCTTCACCATGCCAGTGATCTCTGTTTCACGCTTCTTTTCGATCTTTGCCAGGTAGCGCTTGTATCCGGGCATGCTCGCGTCATGCCGACGAGGATGCGGTGTCATTATCCTTTTTCTTCCTTGTCTTCCTCGATTTTTGATTCTTCGCCCTCGGAGATGTCGAACAGTCCGAAGGTGACGCCACCGTGCTCTCCTGATTCCGTGGTGATTCCCTTGACCTCAGCATAGTATAGTTTCCCGTCTCGCAGGGCCTGTTTCATTTGGTCTGCGAGGTCTTCTTCATTGATAATCCCCTTTTTCTTGAGCTCTTCTTCGTCCCTAGTATCCCCTAGGCCGCGATATTCCATGTCAGCGAATGTTGCCCTGAGGTACTCGTATACTCCTTGTGAGATTCGTCTCTCGTTTGCGCCGGAGCCGACTTTTCTGTCCCCCAGTCTGGTCTTCTCATCACCCTTTGCCTCGACGATGACGAAGCCGCCGTCGCTGGTTCGGTAGATCTGGTCAAATTGGTAATTTCCGCTACCGGGGGCCGTGTCAACTTTGTCTAGGAGGTTTCCTCCCTCAATCCTGGGCAGAGTCATTTTGCTGTGAACTACTTTCTTGCCTCCATGCCTTTTAATGGTGTCATAGGTCCTTTTTCCATTGAAGATCTCCTTGATGTAAGACTTGGCGGCCTCCTCTCCGTAGGTTTCGCTGGCCCTTCCCATCTCGTCATGTGCGGTCGACTTCTTTGCTTTCGCCTCCGTGACATGAGGGTGGTTTTTGTCTTTCTTGTGGTTCTTCTCCTCCTTTTCGAAATCTTGCGTGCGTTTTTTCAGGTCTGTGATTTTCTGAATTCTCTCCTGTGCCAGGGAATCGAGCTTACCGTTTTCCGCATGGTTTTCGCGTCGCGGGAAAACGAAACGCTTCTCGGGGAACAGGTAGTCGGGTGGTGCGGCGGGGGGAAGTTTGTCTTTAGCGACCCATCGCCGCAGCGATTCGGACCATTGGATCTGGGGAACGCCCCACTTGCCGATCGTTGCTTTCTCGCTCCACCGGTGATTGTTATTCTCGTTGTAGTAGATGCGGAAAAGGCCTTTTTCCCGGTTGATGAGATCTATGAAGTCCTGCACGAACTGCTTGCCGGAGGACCACACCCGGCCCTTGAGGTACTTCTGAGCGGCGGCGAACCTCTCCTGGTTGGACATCCTGCTGTTGGTCACCGGATTCCGGGGGCCTGTGCCGCCGGACCCGCTCCGGCCGTTCTGGTTCCCGGAACCGCCGGTTCCTCCGCTCGGACCGCCGGAGGACCCCGGGACGCTGGCACGCGTCGGGGTGACCACGGCCGGGACGGCATCGACGGCGTCGGTCCGGTCGGATCCGTCGCGGCCGGAGGGGCCGTCGCCCCGTAGAGGCGTGGTGACGCCGGAGCCGCCGTCGCCACCCGAAACAGAGTCGGCCCTGTTGACGGCGACCGGACGACGGGTCTCCGTGTCGGCGCCGCGGTCGTGGCGGAACCCGGAGTCGGAGCCAATACGCGCGTCAGGTGCACCGACCTGTGAGGCGTCGATCCGGTGGCCGCCGCTGTCCCCCAGGTCCACGTGCTGGACCCGGCTGTGGGGGATCGCTCTCTGCGCGCTCGCGGTGTCTGCGTGGGGACGCGGCCCCGTCGTCGCGTACTCCCTGTCGGCCTCGGGCTCGTCGCGGCCATCCCGCACGTCCCGTCCGTCACCGGGGCCACCCTCCCAGTTCACATGGGGGTAGTCGCTCGCCACCGCACGCATGTCGGAGAACGCGGCGTTCGCGCGGCCGTCCAGCCCGTACCTCTCCGCGACCTGGGAGTCCTTCAGCGAAGAGGAGTCCGTGTCCACGGTGGCGCGGTCGCCCTCGTACAGGGCGGTCTCGGCGCGTTGGTTGACCTGGAAGTCCGCGTGGTCCTCAGCCGTGAACATGCCGTTGACCTGTCGCAGCAGCCTGTCGCTCTCGCTGAGCTGCTCGGCGGTGGGGTCCTGGTAACCGCTCTCGGTCGGCGAGGACCGGTGGGAGGTGTCCGAAGCGTCCTCGATCACCGGCACGGGAGAGCTGCCGCGCTCTTCCCCGGAAACCTCCTCAAGGAGGGCCTGTTCGTCGTCCACCCCGGCACGGTCGGTTTCGGGCTCGGCCCTGGAGGGTCTCTCGTTCGCCCCGGTCTCCCGGTCCGCGACCGGTCGTGCGGTGGGCCCCCTCGATTCGGAGGGATCGCTGTCACCCTGGACGGGCGCGGACCGCGGCGGAGGAGACCCGTCCGCGTGCGAGCCGTCGGCGGGGTCGTTCGCGATGCTCTGCAAGCGGTCCAAGGACCCCCTCAGGTCACCCAGTTGCCGCGGACTGAGTCCGTCGGGGTCGAAGACGCTGGTGTCGATCCGCACGACGGGGGCACCGCTGCCCCCGAAGGCGGGGATGCCGGCGGGCAGGTCCACGTTGACGTCCGCCGCACCGCCGGATCCGCTGCCACCGCCGCGACCGCCCATACCGTCCACGATGGCCATACCGCGCCAGGCCATCAGCGGGACGCCGACCGCCGCGCCCACACCGGTGGCCGACAGCGCGGCGCCGAGGGCGGTGACGCCGATGTTGAGCACGGCGGTTCCGATCACGTAGCCGGGTCGCTCACCCCACTCCTCCCAGGGCACCACCGAGTGGGCCAGGTCCTTCCACGCCGAGCCGACGGTGTCCCAGCCCGACCAGCCGTAGCTGTCGGACTCGGCGTCGTACATGCCCACCAGCGAGGCCACGGACTGGATGTTGCTCTCGTGGTACTCGTACAGGGCGTCGCCCCAGGACATGTTGAACCAGCCCTCGGAGCTGTGCATGCCCAGCATCGCGCCTGTGCCCTCGACCGCCCCGACGCCGAAGTCCCACACCGCGTCCCAGCCGTCGACCAACCAGCTCTCGTCGGTGACGGCCCCGCCCATGTCCCACTCGGTGGCCAGGTCCGACAGGTCCTCCTCGTAGCCGTGGTAGAAGACGTCTGGGTCGAGGGCGCCGTCCCCGGAGGGCGTCCTCTCGAACGGGGTGCGGTCCGGGACGAACCGGTTGATGGCGTTGGCGCAGGCGAGCTCGGCGTCCGCGTAGTCCTCGATGATGCGGATGCCCTCGTCGATGAGGCGCTGGTTCTCCTCCACGTCGGGGTTCTCGCCGATCCCGAAGAAACCGGCCACGCCCTCGGCCTTGCGCCAGTCATCGCCCTTCGCGTCGATGCGGGCCCGGAACTCGAAGGCCTCGGCGCTCAGGCTGGACCAGCGGGACTTGATGTCGCGCAGGTCCGCGGCGAAGGTCTCCAGCGCGCTCGCTGCGTGGCCGAGGTCGGTCGAGACCGTGTCGCCGTCAGCGGCCACCGGTTCGAGCACGGAGTAGAGGTGTTCCGCCTCGGGAGCCTTGTAGTGGGACCTCAGACCGCTCCAGGCGGACGTGATGTCGTTTCCGGTGTCGCCGACCGACTCCCCGGCGCTGCGCAGGTCGGAGGCCAGGGTCTCGATGTAGTCGGGGGAGGGGGAGGGG
>NZ_QPFC01001407.1:6071-7146 GCF_003427465.1 Nocardiopsis sp. TNDT3
CGCTGCGCCTCCAGCGCCATCTCCTCGTTGCCTGTGACGTAGGCGGTGGTCGCCTCGCTGGTCTGCGTGACGGCGTTGCCGGTCAGGGAGAGCATGTCGCCCATGAGACCGAAGTAGTGTTCGGCGAACTCGCCCAGGGCGACCCCGATGGGGGCGCTGTTGATGTGGGTGCTGAGGGTGGTGACGCGTTCCTCGATCGTGGTCATATCGCCGAACAGGCCCTCGGACCCGCCCTCCTCGCCGAGGTGGGAGAGGGTGTTGACGAGCACGGTGCCGATCTCCGGGGGGTCGATGTCCCAGGCGGTCACGGGGATCCCTCCTGTCGCTGTTCGCGGGGCTTCTCGGGGGCTGGACGGGGGCGGAAGGCCTCGGGGCGGAAGGATCCGGTCCCGTCCTCGGGGCCGGGGCCGACGAGGGGCCCGGCCCCGGCCCGGGCGGCCTCGACGGTGTGGAGCATCCGGTTCAGGGCCGAGCGGCCCCGGGTGAGGTCGGTGCGGGCGCGCAGGCGCATGTACTCCGAGGACCGCTGGATCCCGGGCCCGGGGCGCGGTGCCGACGGTCCCTCTGGCGGTTCGGGAACCTGTTCCGGGAGACGCGTCCGCGGTGGGGGCGCCTCCCCGTCCTCGCCGAGGCGCACGATGTCGAACTTCACCGGTCGTTCTCTCCTCCCCGCCCTCTCCGCGGCCCCGCCCGGGGTCGCTCACCATGCGGTGTGTACCGACGTACGGAATGTAGGCAATGGTTCCATTGCGGGGCGATCCACCGACATCCGCCGGGGCCGGTGTGGACGCCCGTCGGGGCAGGGAACGCCCCCGCGCCACGCAGGCGAGGCCAGGTCGGGAGGGGTACGGGCGGAGCACGGAGGTTCCGAGACCGTCCGGATGCGTGCGGTGTGCCATCCGGATCTGGCCGGATGCGGCCAGATCCGACGCACCCGTTCGGTGCTCCACGCCCGGGCGGCGGATCTGAGACGCCCCTACGGCGGCTGGCGGGCGGGCTCCGGAGTCCGCGCCGACCGCGCCCCGGGGCGGTGCCGGGACTCCAGCGCACGGAGCCGCCTCGGGGCGGGAGCGGT
>NZ_QPFC01001408.1:0-2689 GCF_003427465.1 Nocardiopsis sp. TNDT3
AGTCGACCTCGCAACCGGCCGCCGCGCTGGCGGGTACGGAGGAGGCGACCGCCAGGGTGCTGCCGAGCACCAGGGCGGAGGTCGCGGCCAGGCCGCGTCGTGTCCACGAACGTAGGTTCGCGGCACGGGGGGGTGTGCTCATCTCTTCTTTCCTTATGGAAGCGGGTTGCCAGAAGGAGCCTTCTGAAGTGCCGGGCCGGCGAGTTCGGGCCCGGCGGACGGGAGGTGTGGACAATTCCCTGCGTTTATGGAGGTGAGCGCTGCATTCGCGTGCCTTAGATCCGGGGTAAAGCCGAGCGAAAAGGACTGGAAGGATTGGGAGCGCTCCCAGTCGGGGTGAGCGGGGGTGTAGGGGGATGGATGTGAACAGTGTGTGCGAAGGCGTCGCCGGTTCCCGCGACGGAGTGTTACGGGTCCGGAACGCTTTCCTGAACGGTAGCCCGCCAATGGTGATATGTAAACACCATATGACCGGAGTATTTCTGGTACGCGGTTCACGCAAGGGAAATGCGCAGGTAGTGACCTGGTTCACAACCGATCAGTAATAACCTGCGGTCGCCGGGCGGCCACAGTCAGCAGCCCCACCGCGGCGGCCGCGACCCGGAACGGAACCGGCAGTCCCGCGTACTCGGCGAGGAGGCCGCCCGCCACCGCCCCCAGGGCGGCTCCGCCCAGCTCGGCCGGCCGGCAGGTGCCCCGACCCGGCCCAGCGGTCAGGCATCGATCCGGCCGGACGAGTCGCGGTGGACCAGCGGAGGCAGTGGCGGATCCGAGGCGACCGGGAACCTGTCTCCGTCGTCGGCGCTCTCCCCGCAGCCGTGTCGCCTGGGGGTGCGACCACCGCGTCGGAGCGGGGCGGCCGGTCGGCGGGCGACGGTGGTGCGCGTGGGTGTTCCTCCTGAAGGGCGACCGGGGGCGCCGGGGGCGGTGGCCGCCGCCGTGAAGGGCGCGCCAGGGATTTTCCCCGCGCTCTGTTTCGACTCGGCTCCGAGGGGTAACATGCGCTGTGGGAGCGCTCCCGTCGATCGGCTGACCAAGCCGAGAACGATGGAGAACGCAATGGAAAGCATGACCCCCCGAACCGCTGAAACCACCGAGACCACCGAGAGCACCGGGACCACCCGCCGGACCTGGGCCGCACGCGCGCTCGTCCTGGCCTCCGTGCCCCTGGTCGCCCTGACCACGATGGCCGCCCCCGCCTCCGCGCACGGCTCGATCGTGGACCCCGCCAGCCGCAACTACGGCTGCTGGGAGCGCTGGGGCAGCGACCACCTCAACCCGGACATGGCGCAGGAAGACCCCATGTGCTGGCAGGCGTGGCAGGACAACCCCAACGCCATGTGGAACTGGAACGGCCTGTACCGCGACAACGTGGGCGGCGACCACCAGGGCCAGATCCCCGACGGGACCCTGTGCAGCGGCGGCAACACCGAGGGCGGCCGCTACGACTCGATGGACGCGGTCGGCCCGTGGAAGACCACCGACGTCGGAGACGACTTCACCCTCCACCTGTACGACCAGGCCCAGCACGGCGCGGACTACTTCCGCGTCTACGTCACCGAGCAGGGCTTCGACCCGACCACCCAGGCCCTGGGCTGGGACGACCTCGAACTGGTCGAGGAGACCGGTCCCTACGCGCCCGCGCTGGACAGCTACATCGACGTCAGCACCTCGGGCAGGTCCGGCCACCACATCGTGTTCACGATCTGGCAGGCCTCCCACATGGACCAGGTCTACTACCTGTGCAGTGACGTGAACTTCACCTGATCCCCACGACCAACCGACCGGCCGTCCGGACCCCTCCTCCGGACAGGGTCCGCCGGGACCTCCACCCCCGGCGGACCCGCGGCCGACGGCCGCGCGGCGGACACCGCTCACCGCCGCGCGGCGCCCCCGTGCCCGGCCCCGCCCGCGCTCAGGCCTGCATGTAGCGCAGCACCGCCAGCACGCGACGGCTGTACCCCTTGGTGTCGCCCAGTTCCAGCTTGTCGAAGATGGCGTTGGCGTGCTTCTCCACCGCGCTCTGCGACACGAACAGCCGCGCCGCGATCGCCGAGTTGATGTGCCCCTGCGCCATCAGGGCCATGACATCGCGCTCGCGCTCGGTCAGACGCCCCAGCGGGTCCCTGCGGCTGCTGCCCGCGAGCAGTTGGCGCACCACCTCCGGGTCGAAGGCCGCGCCTCCCCTCCCCACCCTGACCAGGGCTTCCAGGAACTCGTCGACCTCCACCACCCGGTCCTTGAGCAGGTAGCCCACACCGGTGGTGTTCTCACCGAACAACCGGGTGGCGTACCGCTTCTCCACGTACTGGGACAGCACCAGCACACCCACTCCGGGCTGCTCCCGGCGGATCCGCAGCGCGGCGCGCAACCCCTCGTCGGTGTGCGTGGGCGGCATGCGCACGTCCACCACGGCCACGTCGGGCGCCTCCTCGCGGACGGCCGCCAACAGGGCGTCGGCGTCCCCGACCGAGGCGAGCACCTGATGCCCCTCGTCCTCCAGGAGCCGCACCAGCCCCTCGCGTAGCAGCGCCGAGTCCTCGGCCAACATCACCCGCACGGCAGCTCCGCCCTGACCGTGGTCGGTCCGCCCGTGGGGCTGTCCACCGACAGCCGGCCGTCGAGCGCCTCGACCCGGCTGGCCAGACCGGCCAGCCCCGTTCCCGCGGGGTCGGCCCCGCCCACCCCG
>NZ_QPFC01000186.1:0-2190 GCF_003427465.1 Nocardiopsis sp. TNDT3
CGTCCTCGGCACCGCGGCCGATGCCGAGGACGCGGTCCAGGACACCTGGGTCAAATGGTCGGCCGCCGACCGCTCGCAGGTGGCCGACCCCAAGGCGTACCTGACGCGAATCGTGTCGAATCTGGCGCTGGAACAGCTGCGCTCCACGCGGCGCAAGCGTGAGACCTATGTCGGGCCGTGGCTTCCGGAGCCCATCCTCACCAGCGGGGACGCCGCTGAGGCCGTCACGGACGCCGAGTCGGTGTCGATGGCGATGCTGGTGGTGCTGGAGACGCTGAGCCCGCTCGAGCGCGCGGTGTTCGTGTTGAAGGAGGTCTTCGGCTTCAGCCATGCCGAGATCGCGGAGGCGGTGGAGCGGTCCGAAGCCGCGGTGCGGCAGGCTGCGCACCGCGCTCGTGAGCACGTGCGGGCCCGTCGGCCGCGCTTCACCGCGGACCGTTCAAGGCAGCGCGAGGTCACCGAGCGGTTCTTCGCCGCCGCGACCGGCGGTGACATCAGCGCCCTGATGGAGTTGCTGTCCCCGGACGTCACCCTGTGGACCGACGGCGGCGGCAAGGTCCGCCAGGCCATGCGTCCGGTCGTGGGCGCGTCCACGGTGGCCTCCTGGTTCGCGGCTATCGGCACCGTCACCTACCAGGGCGTCGAGCCTGCCGACATGAGGGCCGAACTCGTCGAGGTCAACGGCGGGCCGGGCGTGGTGTTCAGCGGCTCGGACCGCGTGATCGCCACGGTCACCTTCGATTTCGACGCCGACGGCCGCATCACCGCCATCCACAACGTGGCCAATCCGGACAAACTCCAGGCCATCGCCGACGGCATCACTCACGATGTCGGGACGCGGTGAGCCCTGTTCGGGGCGGGGCCTGAGGAACAAGGGCTCCGCCCCTGGCCACGGGCTGGAGGGCCGACCTCGTGCGGTAGGCCGGATTGCATGAGACGCGAGAATCTTCCACCCGATGCAACCGGTCGGCGGATCACCCGTCGGTGGGCGGGTGGGTGACGGCCGCGTCCGAGTCGGCTGCAGGGGTGTCCGAGGCGCCTGCCGTGCGTTCGCCGTGTGAGGACGGACTTTCGGCGGCCCGGAGACGAGCCCGACGCCGGTGCGCCGTCCTGGTCCTCCTGTCACCTTGTCCTCACGATCCGTGTTACTGGTCTTGACAGGTCTAGACCACCCTTGCTTTGGTGACGGCACCCCCAGCGGCGCGCGGTCGGACGTCGCGCCGCACCCTAGGAGTGTGAACACGTGATCCGTCGTCTCCTGAGCAAGCTGGCCGCGCTCGGCGCGCTCGCGGCTGTGCTCGTCGTCCTCCCCGTGACCGTCGCGCAGGCCGCCGCCACCTGCGCGCCGGCCTGGAACTCCTCCGCCGTCTACACCGGCGGCGGGCAGGTCTCCTACGACGGCCGCAACTACACCGCCAGGTGGTGGACGCAGAACGAGCGTCCCGGCACCTCCGAGGTCTGGACCGACCAGGGCCCCTGCGGCACCGACGGCGGCGGTGAGGAGCCCGGCCCCAGCGGGTTCGTCGTCACCGAGGCCCAGTTCAACCAGATGTTCCCGAACCGGAACCCCTTCTACACCTACAGCGGCCTCACCGCCGCCCTCAGCTCCTACCCGGCCTTCGCCAACACCGGCAGCACCGAGGTGAGGAAGCGCGAGGCGGCCGCCTTCCTGGCCAACGTCAGCCACGAGACCGGCGGGCTGGTGCACATCAGGGAGACCAACGAGGCCAACTACCCGCACTACTGCGACTGGAACCAGCCCTTCGGCTGCCCGGCCGGTCAGGCCGCCTACTACGGGCGCGGCCCGATCCAGCTCAGCTGGAACTACAACTACAAGGCCGCCGGCGACGCCCTCGGCATCGACCTGCTGAACAACCCCTACCTGGTCGAGCAGAACGCCTCGGTCGCCTGGCGGACCGGCCTCTGGTACTGGAACACCCAGTCCGGACCCGGCACGATCACGCCGCACAACGCCATCGTCAACGGACACGGCTTCGGTGAGACGATCCGTGCGATCAACGGCTCGATCGAGTGCAACGGGGGCAACCCGGCGCAGGTCCAGAGCCGCATCAACAAGTTCACGCAGTTCACCCAGATCCTCGGCACCACCACCGGATCGAACCTGAGCTGCTGATCCCCGGACGCGGCCGAGCGCCCGCCGGCCACGTCCGGGCGGGGGCGCTCCCGGCC
>NZ_QPFC01001409.1:0-4503 GCF_003427465.1 Nocardiopsis sp. TNDT3
TGGTGGAGGGCCGGTGGCCGTTGGTCTTCGGCGCCCCGTTCTCGGGCAGGTCCCGCGCGGCCATGGCGTCCAGCGCCTCGGGCGTGGCGGGGGCGGCGACGGCGTACCGGGCGGGGGCGCCCGCCTCCAGGGCCAGGGCCGCGGGGGCGCGCTCGCACATGCCCAGGCACGGGCTCTCGTGCCAGGCGGCCTCCCCGTCGTGGCCGCCGGGCGGGCCGAGTCGCTCGGTCAGCCGGGCGCGCATCCGGTCCGAACCCGCGGCCGCGCAGGCGATGTCGGTGCACAGGTGCACGACCCGGCGGGGCCTGCGGCGCAGGGCGAACATCGCGTAGAAGGAGGCGACGGCGTAGGCCTCCGCCGGGGGGACGGTCAGCCTGCGGCAGATGTGGTCGAGGGCGGGGCGGCTGATCCAGCCCACGCGGTCGTTCACCGCGTGCAGGGCCGGGAGGAGGAGGTCGCGCCGGTCGCGGGCGGAGTGGCCGCCCCGCGCGTAGCGCAGGTCGGCGTCCTGGCGGGTGCCGCCGTCCCAGCCGGACTCGGGCGGCCCGAGTACGCTCTCGACGGCCTCGCGTTCGGCGGTGGTGGGCGTCTCGTCCAGGAATCGCAGGTCCACGCCGTGGTCACCTCATATCGAGTGTAATCCAGATCACAGGATTCTGTATACAGAGAACAGTATGATGGCGGTGTTCGGGTTGACAACCCCTGTAAGCGGTAAGATCGCGTAAGGATGCGTCCGAGCGTTCGGGTCGCGATCGCAGGGCGCTGACCTGGCATGACGGGCCGTGCCGCCGCCGCAGGGGGCTGGGGCGACGGCACGGCCCTCCCTCTTTCCCTCCCTCAGCCCGCGGCGGCGGTCTGGCGGGCGGAGCGCTCCACCCGTTCGATCCGCACGGCGGCGGCCTTGTACTCCGCGGTCCCCGCGATGGGGTCCGTGGCGTCGATGGTCAGCAGCTGGGTGTCCACCTGGTCGGGGAAGTGGAAGGTCATGAACACCAGGCCGGGCCGCATGGCCTTGGTGACCGAGACCGGGACCAGCACCGAGCCCCGCCGGGAGGTGACCCGGACCGTCTCCCCGTCGGCGACGCCGAGCTTGGCCGCGTCCTCGGGGGACAGGTCCAGCAGCTCGCCCCGGCGCAGCGGCGAGGAGAACCCGCTGGTCTGCACGCCGGTGTTGTAGTCGTCCAGCCGTCGGCCGGTGGTCAGGCGGAAGGGGAAGTCCTCGTCCAGCAGGTCCACCGGCGGCGAGTGGCCCACGATCCCGAACGGCGCGGGTTCGCCGCGCTCGGCGGGGTCCTCCGACCACAGCCGCGCGTGCAGGTAGCTCGGCTCCACGGTGTCCTCGGAGTAGCACGGCCACTGGATGCCGTGCAGCTCGGCCAGGCGCGCGTAGCTCATGCCCCGGTGCATGGGGGAGAGCGAGCGGACCTCGTCCCAGATCTCCTCGGCCGAGGGCCGCGTCCAGTCGTGGCCCAGCCGGGTGGCCAGGTCGCACATGATCTCGATGTCGTCGCGGGCGCCCTCCGGCGGGTCCAGCGCCCTGCGCACCAGCTGCACGCGGCGCTCGCTGTTGGTGAAGGTGCCGTCGGACTCGCACCAGGACGCGCTGGCCGGGAGCACCACGTCGGCCAGTTCGGCGGTGCGGGTCAGGAAGATGTCCTGCACGACCAGGTGGTCCAGGCCGCGCAGGCGTCGGGTGGTCTTGTGCGTCTCGGGCTCGGACTGGACGGGGTTCTCCCCGATCACGTAGAGCGTCCTGAGCTCGCGCTCGTCCATCGCCTCGAACATCTGGGTCAGGTTCAGGCCCTTGACGGGCTGGATCTCGCGTCCCCAGGCGGCCTCGAAGGGCGCGCGCACCCGGGCGTCCAGGATGTCCTGGAACCCGACCAGCCGGTCGGGGATGGCGCCCATGTCGCCGCCGCCCTGCACGTTGTTCTGGCCGCGCAGCGGGTTGAGCCCGGAGCCGTACCGCCCCACGTGCCCGGTGAGCAGGGACAGGTTGATCAGCGAACGGACGTTGTCGGTGGCGTTGTGGTGCTCGGTGATGCCCAGCGTCCAGCACATCTGGGCGCGCTCGGCGCGGGCGTAGGCGTGCGCCAGCTCGCGGATGGCCTCGGCGGGCACGCCGGTCTCGGCCTCGGCGGCGGCCAGCGTCCACGGTTCGACCAGCGCCCGGTACTCCTCCAGACCGGTGGTGGCGCGCTGGACGAAGGTGTCGTTGGCCAGCCCGGCGTGCAGGATCTCGCGGCCGATGGCGTGCGCCAGGGGGATGTCGGTGCCCACGTTCAGGCCCAGCCAGCGGTCGGCCCACTCGGCGGTGGGGGTGCGCCGGGGGTCCACGACGAACAGGCGCGCCCCGCGCCGCACGGCCTTGAGCACGTGCTGGAAGAAGATCGGGTGGGCGAAGCGCGGGTTGCCGCCCCAGATCACGATGAGGTCGGTGTCCTCGATCTCGGTGTAGGAGGAGGTGCCCCCGCCCGAGCCGAAGGCCGCGGCCAGTCCCGCGACGCTGGGCGCGTGGCAGGTGCGGTTGCACGAGTCGACGTTGTTGGTGCCGACGACGACGCGGGTGAACTTCTGCGCCATGAAGTTCATCTCGTTGGTGGCGCGGGCGCAGGAGAGCATGCCGAAGGAGTTGGGGCCGTGCTCGGCCACCCCGCGCCGGAACCCGGCGGCCGCGCGGTCCAGGGCCTCCTCCCAGGAGGCCGGGCGCAGCTCGCCGCCGTCACGGACGAGGGGTCGGGTGAGTCGGGTGAGGGGTGCGGAGGGTTCGTCGGATCGCATGTGGCCTCGCATGGTGTTCGTGGCCGGATTCGTCCGGGCCGCCGGGCGGCGATATTGTGCGGATACTGCATACAGTATTGAGACGGTGTGGGCAAGGGTCAAGGGTGCGCTGGCGCGCTAGGCGGCGACGGAGGGTGCCGCGGGCGCGGGGGCGGGCGCGTCGAGCATCCGGGCGTTGAGCAGTCCCGCGACGGCGTCCACCGCCCGGAGAGCGGGGGCGGGGGCGCCGGTCAGGTCGGCCAGCTCCACCACGGCGGACAGGATGACGTCCAGTTCCATGGGGCGGCCGCGTTCCAGGTCGTGCAGGGTCGAGGTGCGGTGGTCGCCGGCGCGCTCGGCCCCTGCCAGGCGCCGGTCGATGGAGACGGCGGGGCGCACGCCCAGCCGCGCGGCCACGTCCAGGGTCTCGGCCATCATGGTGCGGGCCAGTTCCCTGGTCGGGCGGTTGCGGCAGATCTGCACCATGGTGGAGCGGCTCAGCGCGCTCAGCGGGTTGAAGACGATGTTGCCCATCAGCTTCACCCAGATGTCCTCGCGCAGGTCCCGCTCGATCGGACACTTGAGCCCGCCCGCCTCCATCGCGGCCTGGAGGTCGCGGCAGCGCCGGGAGGAGGAGCGGTCCGGCTCGCCGATGGAGAACCGGGTCCCCTCGATGTGCCGGATCACGCCGGGTCCGGCGATCTCGGTGGCCGCGTAGACCACGCAGCCCACGGCGCGCTCGACCGGGATCGTCCGGCTGACCGCGCCGCCGGGGTCCACGCTCTCGATCCGGTGCCCGGCCAGGGGCCCCTCGATCCCGTGGAAGTACCACCAGGGGATGCCGTTCTGGGCGGCGACGACCATGGTGGAGGGGCCCATCAGGGGGCGCAGCAGCGGGCCGCAGGCCGCGTAGTGCTGGGCCTTCAGGCCGAGGATGACGGCGTCCACGGGCCCGACCTCGGTGGGGTCGTCGGTCGCGTGCGGGTGCGCGTCGAAGTCCCCGCGCGGGCTGAGGACCCGGACTCCCCGCTCGCGCAGGGCCCGCAGGTGCTCGCCGCGCGCGATGAGGTGCACGTCGGCCCCGCCCCTGTGCAGCGCGGCTCCCGCGTAGGCGCCGATCGCTCCGGCGCCGAGTACGGCGATTCGCATGAGGACTCCTTTCCATAAAATACTGTATACAGTATGCTTCGGGGCAGCGTTCTTCACCCGACGACAGGGAGAGAAGGAATGCCCGACCCGGTTGCCCCGGAAACTTCTCCGCTTCTTCCCGGAAAAAGCCGCCCGCGCGCACCGCTGCCCTGGACCAGGGCGCGGGAGCTGGCGTGGGCGACCGGCGCCGAGGGTGGACAGCCCATGGCCGAGGAGCCGCTCGACGGCGCCCTCGGTGCCACCCTCGGCGCCGACCTCGTCTCGGCGGTCGACGTCCCGGTGCTGGACAGCGCGGCCATGGACGGGTACGCGGTGGCCGGTGAGGGCCCCTGGACCGTCCTCGGCCGCTCGCTCGCCGGGCGGCGGGGGCCCGTCGTCCGCCTGAACCCGGGGGAGGCGGTGGAGGTCGCCACGGGCGCCGTCGTGCCGGAGGGCACCACCGCCGTCCTCCCCTGGGAGCGGGCGGCGGCCTCCTCCGGGCGCGTGCGCGGCGCGGCCGAGGCCGGCAGGCACATCCGCCGCAAGGGCGAGACCACCCCCGCCGGGGCGCTGGCCGCGCGCCGGGGCAGCCCCGTCACCCCCGCCCTCCTGGGG
>NZ_QPFC01000187.1:0-6788 GCF_003427465.1 Nocardiopsis sp. TNDT3
GGAGCCGCCGCGGGGACGCCCGGGGCGGCTCCGGGTTCCGGGTGAACGCCTTCCCGCGATTCCGGGGGCGGCGCCGTGGTCTCCGCGCGCGGTGGGGAGCTGTTACCCATTCCGGGGGACAAAAGCTGGAATTCCAGGTAAGCGACAGATAGCCATTCGGTGAATACTCGGCGTAGTGGCGCGGGTATGTACACGAACGCGTCACCTGTCCGTTCGATCCCTGGGTCTGCCCCTCCCAGGGCGAGGAGTCCCCCGTGCAAGCGCAACGGAACCCTGTCCCCGTTCCCCCGCTTACCCCGAACACCCGACCGGCACCGCGCGGGCGGCGCGCATGACCCACCGACCCCTCCGCGCGCCGGGCCGGGCCCCCTCCGGCACGGACGCGCGCAGGGCGTTGGCCGCCCTGTGCGTCACCGTCACCGCCAGCCAGGGCGTGCTGTTCTACGCCTTCCCCGTGCTGGCGCCCGCCATCGCCGAGGACACCGGCTGGTCCCTGCCCGCCGTCATCGCCCTGTTCTCCGGGTCCCAGGTCGTGGCCGGACTGGGCGGGCCCCTGGTGGCCCGCTGGCTGCGCGTGCGCGGCCCCCGGCCGGTGATGACCGCGGCGGCCCTGCTGGGCGCGGTCGCCGTCGCCGGACTGGCCCTGGCCCCGAACCTGTGGTTCTTCGGCGCGGCCTGGCAGGTGGCCGGAGTCGCCGTGGCCGGGCTCTCCTACCCGCCCGCCTTCGCCGCCCTGACCCGCTGGTACGGGCAGGGCAGGGTCCGGGCGCTCACCGCCCTCACCCTGGTCGGCGGGCTGGCCAGCACCGTCTTCGCCCCGCTGACCGCCGCCCTGGAGGCGCAGGTCGGCTGGCGCGGCGCCTACCTCGCCCTCGCCCTGGTCCTGGCCCTGGTGGTGCTGCCGCTGCACGCCCTGGCCCTGACCCCGCCCTGGACTCCCGGCGGCACCGCCGACCGGGCCGGGGACCGCCGGGCGGTGCGCGGGGTGGTCCGCAGCGGCGCGTTCTGGGCGCTGACCACGGCGCTCGCCCTGGGCACCCTCACCGTGTACGCGGTCGTGGTCGGCGTCGTCCCGCTCATGGAGGGGCGCGGGTTCGGCACCGCCGAGGCCGCCTGGACGCTCAGCGCCGTGGGCGTGGGCCAGGTGCTGGGCCGCCTCGTCTACGCCCCGTTGGCGCGGTACAGCGGGGCGGTGCACCGGATCGCCGCGGCGCTCCTGGCCTGCGCCGGGGCGACCGGCCTGATCTCCCTGGTCAGCGGGCCGCTGTGGCTGGTCATGACCGCGGCGGCGCTGGTGGGCGCCGCGCGGGGCGTGCTCACCCTGCTCCAGGCCACGGCCGTGGCGGACCGCTGGGGGGAGGAGCACTACACCACGCTCAACGGCATCATGCACACCCCGCTCATGCTCACGATGGCCCTGGCGCCGGGGGCGTGCGCGCTGCTGGCCGGGCCCCTGGGCGGCTACCCGGCGGTGTTCCTGCTGCTGGCGGCCCTGTCGGTGCTCGGCGCCCTGGTCGCGCTGGCCAGCGGTCCGGCCCGCCGTTAGCGCTGTGACCGGCGGGGTCCTCCGGGGCGCGCCCCGGAGGCGATCCCGCTCCCCGCGGCGCCCCCGACGGCCCGCGGTGCCGCCGGGAGCGGGAGCACCGGCGAGGAACCCCACACGTCACACCGGACACGTTCTCGGCCCGCCGTGATGAGCGCCCCGCCCACCCGTCCTCGGCGGGTGTCAGGCCCCGGACGCCGACGCGACCCGCAGCAGCCGCAGCTGCCCGAGCTCGGCCACGTTCTTCATCAGCTCGCCGTTGACCCAGGCGGCCGTGTGCTCGACCGACAGCCCGGAGTCCGGCGGCCAGGGGAACGCGGCGGGGCCGTCCAGGTCCGGGCCGGTGAGCCCCTCCAGCACCTCCAGCCACTGCGTCCGCAGTGTGCGCAGCCAGTCGGCCGCCTCCTCCGGGCCCGGCCAGTGGACCTCCTCGCGCCCGCGCGGAACGCGCCCCCGCAGGTGGTCCAGGGCCGTGGACCACCACCAGCCGATGTGCCAGGTGACCCAGGCCGCGGTGGGGACGGGCACGGGGTCGGGTTCGGTGTCCGCCCAGTCGGGCACCCAGCGGCCCCCGCCGTCCCGGCGCACCGTCCAGCACAGGGGGCCGGGCTCCCAGAGCAGGTCGCCGGGCTCCAGGCGCTCCAGGTGGTACTCGAACAGGGACCAGGTGAAGTCGAACTGCCAGCGAAGCAGCGCGCGACGAGGATCGGACATGGGCCCAGCCTGGCACAGGGCCCCGCCCGCGCCGAAGCGGTTTTCCCGCGCGGGACGTGCGAGGGGTCCGGCGCCGGAAAACCGGGTGGGAACGCGGAGCGGTCGGCGTCCGAGGTCGGACCACGGGCCGGGGAACCCCGCGCGATGCCCGCGAGGGCCCGTTCCGGCACCGGCCGACCACCGGCACGAGGCCGCGGCGTTCCGCGTCCGGGGGCCGGGAGGCCGGGGCACACGCGCCCCGGCCTCCCCCGCCGCCCCTCAGAGGACGTCGGGCGAGACGTCCAGCACCGTCCGGTCGCGCGAGGCCACCAGGTCGAACTGCGGCCCGGTGCGCGGCAGCTCGTGCCGGAAGAAGTACGCCGCCGCGGCGCGCTTGCCCTCGTAGAAGCCGCCCTCGCGCCCGTGCGCGGCCACCAGCTGCTCCAGCCACATCCAGGCGACCACCACGTGTCCCACCGCCTCCAGGTAGGGGGTGGCGTTGGCCAGCGCCACCGCCGGGTCTCCCTCGGCCCAGGCCGCGGCGGCCGTCTCCGCGGTCCGGTCCAGGGCCTCCGACAGCAGCACCGCGTACTCGGCCTCGCGCTCGCCCAGCTCCCGGGCCCGGTCCGCAGTGGCGCGCGCGGTCTCCACCAGCAGCGACAGTCGGGAGCCGCCGTCGAGCACGGCCTTGCGGCCCAGCAGGTCCAGGGCCTGGATGCCGTGGGTCCCCTCGTGGATCGGGTTGAGCCGGTTGTCCCGGTAGTGCTGCTCCACGTCGTACTCGCGCGTGTACCCGTACCCGCCGTGCACCTGGATGGCCAGGCTGTTGGCCTCCACGCACCACTGGGAGGGCCAGCTCTTGGCGATCGGCGTGAGCACGTCCAGCAGCAGGTGGGCCCGCTCGCGCGCCTTGTCGTCCTCGGCACTCGCGGTCTCGTCCACCAGCCGGGCGCAGTACAGCACCAGGGCGAGCGCGCCCTCGACGTAGCTCTTCTGGGCGAGCAGCATCCGGCGCACGTCGGTGTGCTCGACGATGGGGACCTGCGGCTGCCCGGGGTCCTTGTCGCCCAGCGGGCGGCCCTGGAGGCGTTCGCGGGCGTAGGCCAGCGACTTGAGGTAGCCGGTGTAGCCGACGGCGGCGGCGCCCGCGCCCACCCCGATCCGGGCCCCGTTCATCATGTGGAACATGTACTTCAGCCCCTGGTGGGGCTCGCCGACCAGGTAGCCCACCGCGCCCGGCCGCCCGCCGGGGGCGTGGCGGCCCTCGCCGAAGTTGAGCATCGCGTTGACGGTGCCCCGGTAGCCCATCTTGTGGTTGAGCCCGGCGGGCACGACGTCGTTGCGCTCGCCGATCGTCCCGTCGGCTTCCAGCAGGTACTTGGGCACGACGAACAGGGAGATGCCCCGGACCCCGGGCGGACCGCCGGGGATCTTGGCCAGCACCAGGTGCACGATGTTCTCGGTCAGTTCGTGGTCGCCCGCAGAGATCCACATCTTGTTGCCGAACAGTCGGTAGCCGCCCTCCCCGTCCTCCTCGGCGCGGGTGGTGATGTCGGCCAGAGAGCTGCCCGCCTGCGGCTCGGACAGGCACATGGTCCCGGTGAAGCGCCCCTCCACCATGGGGCGCACCCAGGTGTCGACCTGCTCGGGGGTGCCGTGCGCCAGGAGCAGGCGCGCGTTGCCCGAGGTGAGGAAGGGGTAGGCCGAGGTGCCCAGGTTGGCGGCCTGGAAGTAGGCGCCGCACGCGCTGGAGACCACGTGCGGGACCTGGGCGCCGCCCACGGAGGCGGGCATCCCGGCGGCGCTCAGCCCGGTCTCGGCGTAGACCTCCAGGGCCCTCCCCACCTCGGGGATGACGTGGACGCGCTCGCCGTCGAAGCGGGGCTCGTTGGCGTCGTTGGTTTTGTTGTGCGGCGCGAAGTGGTCGGTGGCCACGCGTTCGGCCAGCTCCAGCGCGGCGTCGAGGGTCTCGCGCGAGTGGTCGGCGTAGTGGGGGCGTCTGGTGAGCGCCTCGGTGTCGAGCCACTCGTAGAGCAGGAAGTGCAGGTCGCGCGTGGACAGCAGGGTGGACGCCACGGGTCGCCTCCTCGAAATCATGGACCGACTGGTCGGTATGCTACCCCGTCCGCGGGACTCCGGGGCGACCGGGGCCACGGCGCCGCCCGGGCCCTAAGCTTGCTGCCACCGACCCGAGAAGGAGCGCTGACCCGCATGTCCGCTGTGTCCGACCCCTCCCGCACCGTCCTGCTGCTCAATGGCCCCAACCTCAACCTGCTGGGCACCCGCGACCCCGGGCAGTACGGCACCACCACCCTGGCGGAGGTCGAACGGCGGGTGGTCTCCCTCGGCGAGGAGCTGGGCGTGCGGGTGGTGTGCGCGCAGAGCAACAGCGAGGGCGTGATGGTGGACCGGATCCACGCCGCCCGCGGCTGGGCCGGGGTGGTGCTCAACCCCGGCGCCTACGCGCACTACGGCATCGCGCTGCGCGACGCGATCGACGCGGTCGAGGCGCCCGTGGTGGAGGTGCACATCTCCAACGTCTACGCGCGCGAGGAGTTCCGGCACACCTCGGTGACCGCGCCGGTGGCCGCGGGCTACGTCGCCGGGTGCGGGGTCTTCGGCTACGAACTGGCCCTGCGCGCGGTGCTGCGGCGCGATGCCGAGCGCCGGGAGGCGGACGGCGCCCAGGCGGGGTGAGCCGGGCGGCCGGACCGCGCCCGGCCCCTCGGGGGCGTCCTCCGCGGACCGATCGGACCAGGGGTCCGCGGGGCTGTGTGCGCTCCGGCCCCGACCCGCGAGGGCGCGGGCCGGAGCCGGGAAGCCGGGGGCCGCACGCGGTCGCACCGGCCGCCCCGGGGGCGGTACCAACCGGTCGGTTTGCACCGGGCGCGCGTCGGGCCGCACGTGCGTTCAGCGGTAGGTCATCAGCGCGGGACCGCCCTGTTCCAGGTGGGCGTGGTCGTTGAAGGACAGCAGTCGGGTGCCGCCCCGGCCGTGCAGCAGCTTGCTCACCGAACCGTTGACCACCACGCGGTTCAGGGCCAGGAACCCGGCGGGCGCCGTGCCCAGCAGGGTCGAGCACACCGTCGCGATCACCCCGGCGGAGGTGAAGACCAGCGCGGTCTCCCCCCTGCCCAGTCCGGCGACCAGGTCGTCCAGCGCCTGCCGGACCCCGCTCCGGAAGCCCTCCCAGGTGCCCGGACCGCTGCCCCCGGCCTCGATCCACGAGGACAGGGAGGCGTCGAGCCGCTCCTGGAGCGAGCCGGTCGCGCCCGGGTGGGCGCCCAGAAGGCCGAGGTGGTCGTACTCGTTCCACCGCTCGTCGCCGACCGGCTCCAGGTCCAGGCCCGCCTCGGCCAGGGCCGCGGCCGCCGTCTGGCGCTGGCGGCGCAGTGCGCCGGTCACCACGCGGCCGACGCGGGGGCCGCGCCGCCGGAGTTCGGCGCCCAGCAGGCGCGCCTGCTCGTAGCCGGTCGGGCTCAACTCGTCGTAGTCCTCCGCCTCGGGGGAGGCCTTCCCGTGGCGGATCAGATAGATCGCTGGCATCGCACCAGGGTACGAGCGGCCCCGCTGACGCCCCCACGCCGGGGGAGGCGATCGGAGGGACGGGCGAAGGCGCTGACGGGGTCCGGGAACGAGCGCCCGTCGTTCGGGAACGCCCGCGCACACGGCGTTTTCGCTTGCGTCACGCTTTCCGCGAGCAGGACAATACGGGCGCGAACCGCGCTTCCGGTGAGAGGGCACACCATGACGGACACACCCCCCATCGACACCACCGTGGCACACTCCGCCCGGGTGTGGAACTACTGGCTGGGGGGCAAGGACAACTACCCGGCCGACCGCGAGGTCGGCGACTACGTGCTCCAGGCCTACCCGGAGATGGTCACCGCGGCCCGCGCCGACCGGGAGTTCCTCATCCGCGCGGTCACCCACCTGGCCCGGGAGGAGGGCGTCCGCCAGTTCCTGGACGTGGGCACCGGGCTGCCCACGCACGACAACACCCACGAGGTCGCCCAGGCCGCCGCCCCCGACGCCCGGGTGGTCTACGTGGACAACGACCCGCTGGTGCTCACGCACGCCCGCGCGCTGCTGGTCGGAGAGGGGGCGGGGAAGGTCCACTACGTCGACGCCAACCTGCACGAGCCCGAGCAGGTCCTCAAGGCGGCCGCCGCCCACCTGGACTTCGGCCGGCCCATCGCGCTCACCGTCCTGGGCACCATGGGGCACACCCCCGACAACGCCCGGGCCTACGCCACCGTGCGCGCCTACGTGGACGCGCTGCCCCCGGGCAGCTTCCTGGCCCTGTGCGACGGGACCGACACCAGCGAACCGATGATCGAGGCGTCCCGGCGCTGGAACGAGACCGCGCCCCTGCCCTACCACCTGCGCAGCCCCGAGGAGATCGCGGGCTTCTTCGACGGGCTCGACCTGCTGGAGCCCGGCGTGGTCCCGGCGCCCTTCTGGCGGCCCGACGCCGCGGAGGTGGGCGAGATCGTCGCGGCCGACCAGTACTGCGGCGTCGCCCGCAAGGCCTGACGGTCCGCCGGGCCCC
>NZ_QPFC01000017.1:0-2841 GCF_003427465.1 Nocardiopsis sp. TNDT3
CCCCCACAGCCGCCCCCGCGCCCACCGGGGAGCCCCTGCCCACCGACGAGCCCTCCGCGGAGCCGACGGACCCACCGTCCTCCGGGGCGGAGAACCTCATCAGCTCGGAGGAGCTCATCGACGAGCTGCGCCGCGACTTCGAGATCGACGCCCGTCTGGACATCACCGACGAGGTCTGCGGCTCGGACCCCGGAGCCGAGGAGACGACCCTCTTCCAGTGCACCTCGTCGATGGACACCAACCTGGTGCGGGTGGCCGCCTTCGAGAACTCCGGAATCGCGATGATCGCCGCGATGGCCATGCTGGAGAGCGAGGAGAACACCGCGGCGGACATCCAGGACGCCTGTCACTTCGTGCTGGTGTGGTTCGAGGAGAACGGCCTGGACCAGCAGGAGCGCGACGACATGGCCGAGGCCACGCGCGAGATCGCGGGCTGCCCCTGAGCGGCCCGGGTCGCGGATCCGGACCCCGTGGGAGCGGCCGGTACGGCGCCGGGTCCCGGGACCTGCGAAGCGCGGCGGCCGTCCGGCCGCCCGGCACCGCGCGCGGAGTCGGGAGGCCGTCCGGCCGCCTTCGGGGCCAGCCCCGCGGGGCGGACCTGCGAGGTCAGCACCGCGGGCCGACGCTGCGAGGCCGGGCCTCCGGGGCCGAACCCCGGCCCCGGCCCCGCTGTCAGGAGTCCGAGCCGGGGGAGTCCGCGCCCGCCGTCCTCCCGCGCCTGCGGCCCAGGTAGAGCGCGGCCCCGCCCGCCGCGACGGCGACCACGGCCGCCGCCACCAGACCGAGCAGCGCGCCGCCCGTGCGCGGCAGTGAGCCGTCGGCGTTCCCGCCGGGCTTGCCGGAGCCGTCGTCCGGGCCGTCCGTGGCGGGCGGGTCCGTCGGGTCCGGGCTCGGCCCGCCGTCCGGGTCGGCGGGCCCGTCAGTGGGTCCGCCGGTCGGCGGGTCGGTGGGCGTTCCGCCGCCGTCACCGTCGGGAACGGTGGCCCGCTCGCCCACCACGATGCGGCCGGAACCGCCCTCGGGGTAGGCGGCCTCGGTCACCCGGCCCTCCAGCGTTCCGGTGAGCAGGCCCTCCAGCGCGGCCTGGTAGGTCGCGCCCACCACGGTGAAGTCCGCCCCGCGGAACGGGTACATGTCGCCGCCCCGGGCGGAGAAGTCGTTGGTCACGACCGTGATCGGGTCGCCGTCCACGACCTCGCCGCCCTCCACGAGCACCGTTCCGTCGTGCAGGACCGCGCTGCGGACCCGCTCGCCGGGCGTGGTCACGGCGCCCTCCCCGTCCACCACCTGCGCCGTGCGCTCCGGGTCGTAGGCGAAGTTGACCCCGGCGACCTGCATGAACGCGCCGCTGGCCGCGGGAGCGGCGGCCACGCCCTGCTCCAGCAGCTCCTTGACCTGCGAGCGCGGGATGTCGGGGACCACCGCCACCTGGTTGGCGAACGGGGCGATCGAGTAGGTGTCCAGCGCGGTCAGCGGACCGGCCGGGACCACCGAGGCGTTGCGGATGCCGCCGCCGTTCTGGATGCCGATCTGGGGGGCGGGCACGCCGTACTCCTGCGCGTTGCGCACGCCGGTGTCCAGCAGCGCGTCGGCCACCAGGTTGCCCAGGTTGGTCTCCTGGGTGCGCACGCCGGGGTTCTGGACGCCGTTGAGGTCGACCTCGCTGGTGGCCACCTCCGTCTCCGCCAGGCCCGCCACGTACCCGGACACGGGCGCGGTGACCCGCGACTCCACCTCGGGGTGGGGCTCCACCGCGTCCTCTCCGGCGCCGGAGACCCGGACCGGCCCGGAACGGTCGGAGACCGACACCAGGTCACCGCCGTCGAAGTTCACCACCAGGCGGCCCACGTACTTGTAGTTCGACCCGGCGGTGACGATGGGCACCTCGACGCCCTCGGGGTTGGTGGCCATGAGCGGGTAGGACAGCGGCTCGCCGGTCTCCGGGTGCGCCGTGACCTCGTCGCCGGGCACCAGGGCGTCGTCGGGGCCCGCCATCACCTCGTGGCCGCCGCCCGCGACGATGACGTCGACGCCGGTCAGCTCGCTGGCCACGCGCTCCTCGTAGGCGATCCCCTGGAGGTGCGAGAGGAGGACGATCTTGTCCACGCCCTCGGCGGTCAGCCGGTCGACCTCGGCCTGCACCGGGGCGACGAGGTCCTCCACCACCACGTCGCGCGGACTGGTGATGGTGTCCAGCGGCGGGTACAGCGCGCCCACGACGCCGACCTCGTGGCCGGAGGCCTCCACCACGGTGCTGGGCGCGATCCGGCCCGCGTCCGCCAGGGCGGCCAGGCGCGGCTCCGCGGACACGTCCACGTTGGCGGCGACCACCGCGGCGTCCCCGCCCAGCTGTTCGAGGAAGTCGGCGTACACGTCCGGTCCGAAGTCGAACTCGTGGTTGCCCATGGAGACGGCGTCGTAGTCCGCCTGGTCGGCGGCGAGGGCGTCGTAGAAGGGGGCGCCCTCCTCCCGGGAGGCGGCGAACTCCGGCCCCGGCAGGTACATGTCCCCCGCGTTGACCGTGACGACGCCGCGCTCGTCGGCCTCGTCCTCCCCGGCCGCGGCGCCGCCGCCCTCGGCCTCGCGCAGCCGGTCGAGCAGCGTCGTGAAGCGGGCGGCGCCGCCGAAGTCCTCCTGTCCGGAGGCGGACAGCAGCTGGGACTCGGGGTCGTTGGCGTGCAGGATCGTCAGGGTGAAGTCGGCGCCGTCCCCGGGGTTCATGGGGACGGACGCTCCGGCCGCGGGGGCGGACGGCGCCACCAGGGCGCCGGTCAGCACCAGCGCGGCCGAGGCGCGCACGAGTCTGGACATCGTTGCGGGGCTCCTTCGCGGGCGGGGGCG
>NZ_QPFC01001410.1:0-2886 GCF_003427465.1 Nocardiopsis sp. TNDT3
GCGGTTGCTGCGGTTGCTGCGGTTGCTGCGGTTGTGCGGGACTCTCCGGTCAGCGCCGCCGTCGGGCGCCGTTGGCGCGCCCGCGCTCCACGTGGGCCTCGCGCGGGCCGTCGGCGTCCACGACCAGGGCCCGGGCGGTGCGCTCGGCCACCGCCGCGCGGTCCACCGTGTGCCCCAGGCCGCTCTCGGTCAGCGGAACCGGCACCACTCCGTCGTGCGCGCGTACGGGCGGGAGCATCAGGTCGCGGCCCCGGCTCCCGGCTCCGGGCATCTCCACCGGCAGCGAGGCCCCCGACAGCGAGCCCAGCGCGACCGTCGCGGCGCGGCCGATCCCCGTCACCGCCGACGAACCGCACCACACCCGCCAGCCAGCGTCCACGGCGCGGTCCACCGCGCGGCGGGCCGCCGTGAGGCCGCCCATGCGGGTCGGGTCCACGTTCACCGCGCCGCCCGCCTCGGCCCGGATCGCCTCGGTGAGGTCGTCCACCGAATCCAGGGACCGGCCCAGCGCCACCGGCGTGCGCAGTTCGGCGGACAGCCGGGCGTGCGCGGCCAGATCGCCCGGGGCGAAGGGGTCCTCGACCGCGAGCAGACCGAGCCCGTCCAGGACGCGCAGCGCGTCCAGGTCGGCGGGGGACTCGGTGTAGCGGCAGCCCGCGTCCGCCTGGAGGACCAGGAACGGGAAGCTCGACTGCACCGCGCGCACCACGTCCGCGTCCCAGCCCGGGGCGATCTCCAGCCGGATCCGCCGGAACCCCGCCCCCACCTGGCGGTTCACCTCCGTGACCACCGACTCCACGGCCACCTGGCGGGGCAGCGTCACCCCGGCGGTGAGCGCGGTGCGCTCTCCGCCCAGGGCGTGCGAGAGCGGGGTGTCGCGCTGGCGGCTCCACAGGTCCCAGCACGCGGTGTCCAGGGCCCCGGCCACGGCCGGGTCCCAGGGCAGGTCGGCCCAGGCCTCGCCCGCCTCGGTCGGACGCCGCCAGGAGTGGCCGAGCAGGGCGGGGGCGAAGGCGCCGGTCAGGGCGTCCCACTGGGCTCCGCTGGCCTCCGGCAGTTCTCCCCAGCCGCTCACGCCGTCACCGTCGGCCACCCGGACCAGGACGGGGCCGTCGGCGCCGGGGCCTCGGCCGCCGGCCGGGGGCCGCAGCCGGATCAGCTCGAGTTCGACGATCCGGGTCGCGGTCGCCGAGCCGGTGTGTGCCACGCTGTCCCACCTCGGTACTCGTCCTCCCGCGACCGGCCGCAGAGCCGGGCGCGCGGGCTTTCCCCTCGACCGTACCCCCGGCCGACCTGCGCGACCACCCCGAACGGTGCGGTCCGTGCCACCCGTGCGGCCGGGCGGCGCGGACCCCGGACGGGCTCCGCCCGCGTTCTGCGGGCCCTACCCCCTCCTAGCCCTGGACCAGCACCTCGTCCAGCGGACGGTGCTTGACCCCGTGCGCCTCGGCGACCGGGGCGGAGACCACGTCGCCGTCGAAGGTGTTCAGGCCCCCGGCCAGCGCCTCGTCCTCGTTCATGGCGCGCCGCCAGCCCTTCTCCGCCAGCGCCACCGCGTACCGCAGGGTGTCCTTGGTGAGGGCGTGCGTGGAGGTGTTGGGCACCGCGCCCGGCATGTTCGCCACGCAGTAGAACACCGTGTCGTGCACGTGGAAGGTGGGGTCGGCGTGTGTGGTGGGGCGCGAGTCCTCGAAGCACCCGCCCTGGTCGATCGCGATGTCCACCAGCACCGCGCCCGGCCGCATCCGCGACACCAGCTCGTTGGTCACCAGCTTGGGCGCCCTGGCCCCCGGCACCAGCACCGCGCCGATCACCATGTCCGACTCCAGCACCGACAGCTCCAGCTCGAAGGCGTTGGACACCACCGTCTTGACCCGGCCCCGGTAGAGGGAGTCCACGTGCCGCAGCTTGTCCACGTTCAGGTCCAGCACGGTCACCTCCGCGCCCATGCCCACCGCGATCTGCGTCGCGTTCAGGCCGGAGACGCCCGCGCCGATCACGGTCACGCGTGCCGGGCGCACGCCCGGCACCCCGCCCATCAGCACGCCGCGCCCGCCGCTGGGCCGCTGTAGGGTCACCGCGCCCATCTGCGGGGCCAGGCGGCCCGCGACCTCCGACATCGGGGCCAGCAGCGGCAGGGAGCCGTCCGGCAGCTGCACGGTCTCGTAGGCGATGCCGGTCACCCGCCGCTCCAGCAGGGCGTCGGTGCACTCGCGCGAGGCGGCCAGGTGCAGGTAGGTGAAGAGGGTCTGCCCCTCCCGCATGCGGTGGTACTCGGCCGCGACCGGCTCCTTGACCTTCAGGACCAGCTCACCGGTGGCCCACACCTCGTCGGGGGAGTCCAGGACGCGCGCGCCCGCCGCCTCGTACTCGGCGTTGGAGATGGAGGAGCCCAGGCCCGCGTCGCGCTCGACGACCACCTCGTGGCCGCGTCGGACCAGTTCGTGGACCCCGGCGGGGGTGATGGCCACCCGGTACTCGTGGTTCTTGATCTCGCGGGGCACGCCGATGCGCACGGTTCCTCCTACGGCTGTCTCCGTTGATACCCCCACTGTGAACTGCGGGGGTGCCCTGGCGCTATCGCCAACATGCATCGCTGTCGGCGATCTTGTTGACAGGGTGTAAGGACGATGTGTGGTCTGGGACACGGGTACCTGCCCGTGACGGGCGGGCTCAATCCCCCGGGGCCCGACGCCCTGGAAGCCGCCGCCCCGGGCGCTCGCTGTCCGGGCGCCGTCCCGCCGTGCCCCGTCGGTCCAAGGCTCTGTCGGTGCGGGTGTCGTCCCGCCGGGAACCGCCCCACGGGCCGCCGCCCCACCGGGTGCCGCCCCGCTGAACGCGTGCGGTCCGGGTGCCGCACCGCGGGTCGCCGTGGGCCGGGCCGCC
>NZ_QPFC01000188.1:0-6862 GCF_003427465.1 Nocardiopsis sp. TNDT3
CCCCCGCCTCCGGCGGGTCAGGGCCGGAAGACGACCTTGAACACGCCGTCCTGCTTCTTCTGGAACTTCTCGTAGGCCAGCGAGGCCGCGTCCAGGCCCACGTGGTGGGTGGCGAAGTCGTCCACCCCCAGCGGGTCGGACCCCTCCAGCAGCGGCAGGATCTCCGGCACCCACCGGCGCACGTTGGCCTGCCCCATCCGCAGCTGGATCTGCTTGTCGAAGAGCGTGAGCATCGGCATCGGGTCGGCCATGCCGCCGTACACCCCGATCAGGGAGACGGTCCCGCCGCGCCGCACCAGGTCGATGGCGGTGTGCAGGGCGGTCAGCCGGTCCACCCCGGCCGTCTCCATCATCTTGGCCGCCACGCCCCGGGGCATGAGGTTGGCCACGCGCTGCGCGAACTTGGCCGAGCCGTGCCCGGCCGCCTCCATGCCGACCGCGTCGATGACCGCGTCCGGGCCGCGCCCGTCCGTACGGTCGCGGATCTCCTGGACCACGTCGTCGGTGCCCTTGGAGGAGTCGAACACCTCCACGTCCCGGGCGGCGGCGCGGGCGCGCCGCTCCGGCACCGGGTCCACGCCGAACACCCGGCCCGCGCCCAGGTGGCGGGCGACCCGGCAGCACATGTCGCCGATCGGCCCCAGCCCCAGGACGGCCACCGACCCGCCCTCGGGGACGTCGGCGTAGCGGACGGCCTGCCAGGCGGTCGGCAGCACGTCGGACAGGAACAGGTAGCGGTCGTCGGGGCCCTGGTCGGGCACCGGGACCGCGGTGGTCTCGGCGCGCGGAACCCGCAGGTACTCGGCCTGCGCTCCGGGCACCGAGCCGTAGAGCTTGCTGTAGCCGAAGAGCGCGGCGCCCATGCCCTGCTCCTCGACCTGGGTGTTCTCGCACTGGCTCTGGAGGCCGGTGTCGCACATGAGGCAGTGCCCGCAGGAGATCTGGAAGGGGATGACGACCCGCTGGCCGGGGGTGAGGGAGGTGACGCCGGAACCGACCTCCTCGACCACGCCCATGGGTTCGTGTCCGAGGATGTCCCCCGGGGTCATGAACGGCCCGAGCACCTCGTACAGGTGCAGGTCGGATCCGCACAGGCCCGAACTGGTGATCCGGACGAGGGCGTCACCGGGCTCCTCGATCCGCGGATCGGGAACGGTCACGGTGTCGACGTTCCTGGTCCCGTTCCACACCACTGCCTTCATTGGTTCCCCCTGGTCTCACGACGGTGGCGGTCGTCGCCTGGGGAGCGCGCGGCCCCCTGGGCTGCCCTCGGCCACTACCCGGCCGGTGTCGGCGGAAACGGGAGTCGCTGGCGCCCCGGAACCGGTCCGCTGTGGGCCCGGCGTGCGGTCTGGAGCCGGTCGGCGCACCGGACCGAGGCGCCGTGGACCGGCGCTCCGGGTCCGAGCACCGGGCCCGTACCCCGCCCGGGTCCGCTCCCGCTCACCCCCGCTCGGAGGTGTCCCTGACCGGGCTGTCCTCGACTGCCGCGCCGGGCGCCCCGCGGTCGGGCGCGGCGGGGCTGTGCGCGTGCTGGGGCGGCGCGGTGTCCTCGCCCGCCCCCTCTCCCGCCGCCGGGATGCGCAGGGCGAGCAGGGCGACGTCGTCACCGCGGGGGGAGATGCGGGCGAGGAGTTCGTCGCAGAAGTCCTCGACGTCGCGGCGGGCCAGGGCGGCGGCGTGGCGGCGCAGGTTGGCCAGGCCCGTGTCGATGGGGTGGTCGCGGCTCTCGACGAGGCCGTCGGTGTACAGCAGCAGGGTGGACTCCGCGGGGATCTCCTCGCGGGCGTCGGGCCAGTCCAGTCCCAGGTGCAGGGCGGCGCTCATGCCCAGCAGGGGTCCGTGGCCGTCCTCCAGGTAGCGGGTGCGGCCGTCGGCGGTGACGAGCAGCGGCGGGGGGTGTCCGGCGTTGACCCAGTGCAGACACCAGGGCCCGCCCTCGGGGCCCTCGATACGGGCGAAGACGGCGGTGGCCATGGGGGCGTCGCTGGTGTTGGTCATGGCCTCGTCCAGCCGCCGCATGATCAGGCTGGGCGGTTCCTGGCGGTCCCACGCCAGGGCGCGCAGCATGTTGCGGACCTCGGCCATGTGCGCGGCGGCCTGGAGGTCGTGGCCGACCACGTCGCCGATGACCATGGTCATGACGCCGTCGGCGAGCAGGAAGGCGTCGTACCAGTCCCCGCCGATCTCGGCGGCCTGCTGCGCGGGCTGGTAGCGGGCGGCGAAGCGCAGGTGGTCGACCTGCGGCAGGGGGGTCAGGAGCTGGCGCTGCATGGTCTCGGCGACGTGGCGCTGCTGCGCGAAGAGCTGAGCGCTCTCCATCACCAGACCGGCGCGCCGGGCCACGTCCCCCAGCACGAGGATCTCGGCGTCGGTGTAGGCGGGCCGCTCCCCGGTGCGGGCCACGGTCAGCGCCCCGAAGACCTGCCTGCGGGTGTGCAGCGGCACCACCACCGCGGAGTGCCCGCCCAGGCGGTCGAACAGCCGCCGGTGCGCCCGGGCGAGCGGTTCGTCCGGTTCACGGGCGAGGTCACCGGCGACGAACAGGACGGGCTGGGTGCTGTACAGGGCGCGCATCAGCGCCGCGTGGGCGTCGGAGGACAGCGGCGGCAGCGTGCCCTTGAGCGCCTCGGCCGTGTCCTGGTCGCCGAGGGCGTGCACGGCGACGCGCTCCACCTCCTTGGTGCGCCCGTCGGTGACCATGTCGACCACCGCCCAGTCCCCCAGTTCCGGCACCAGCAGCCGGACCAGCCTGTCCAGCATCTCGGGCACGTCCAGGGTGGAGACCAGGACCACGGAGATCTCCGCGACCAGGCTCAACCGGCCGGTGAGCTCCTCCAGGGCCGCCAGGTGCGCCGCGGTCTGCTCGGCGGCGTCGCGGTGCGCCCGGAAGTCGTGGAAGACGATGACCGCGCCCTCCAGGCGTCCCTCGTGCTGGAGCGGGGTGGTCGCCCAGATGATGGGCACGAGCGTGCCGTCCCCGCGCAGGAAGGACTCGCTGCTCCCCTCGGCCGGGTGGCCGCTGGCGAGCACGGCCAGGACGCGGCAGTCCTCCCTGGAGCTCCTCTCCCCCTCCGCGTCGCGGTGCAGCAGATCGTGCAGGTCCAGGCCCAGCATCCGCTCCCTGGGCCGGCCGAGGATGTGCTGCGCGTAGGGGTTGGCGGCGGTGATCCGGCCGGTGGTGTCGATGACGAACATCCCCGCGCCCACGCTGTCGAACACCGCGCGCAGCAGGCCGGTCTCCAGCGGCCAGCCGTCGTCGCTCATCGCGCCGCCCTCCGGTTGCCGCGCCGCCGCGCGGGAGTTGGCTGCGGCCCCGCCGGGGCCGTCCGAAGGCTGCGATCGAAGACACCCATGCGGTTCGCTTACCCACGTTTCTCCTGATGACCGGCGCCGTCAGTCTGCCCCGCGAGGCGGCCCGGGGAGCGCATTGCGGAGTCGGCGGCATGTCATCCACCGCCCGAGGGGGCGCCCGCGAACACCGCGGCGGACCCGCGGGAGGGGCCCGGCCGGGCCCCGGAACCGGGAGGAAAAGCCTTTCCGCGGTGCCCCGCCAACGGTTAACCTCGGTTGGAGGTCTGATGGCACGGGGACGCGGGAGGAAGGCGGCCGGTGGCGAACTGCCCGGTGTGCTCACGGCAGGATCGGACGGTCAAGGTGTCCGCCGTGGTCCGTGAGGGCACGACGACCACGCGGAGCGCCGGATCATCGACGGTCCGCGGGGATGACGAATGGTCGTGGCTGCGCGGCGAAACGACGATCGCCCGGGCCCGGCACTCCTCCACCTCCCACTCCCAGAGCACCCTGGCGGCGCAACTGAGCTTCCCCGCGCCGCCCGGAACGGCGCCCGGGCTCGCCCGGTGGATCGGAATCGCCCTACTCGTGCTCGCCGCCCCGCTGGTGATCCAGTTCGGTGTCTTCGGCGCCGTACCGGCGGTGGCCACCGGTCTGGTTCTGCGCTGGCTGCTGGGTTGGGAGTGGAGAAGAGCGCTCATCGCGTCCGCCGCGGTCCTCCTCCTCGTGGGCCTGGTGGCCAACGGCGCCCTGAGCCTGCTCGGAGGAGTGGAGCAGTTCGCCTCCTTCGTGTTCGGCATGGTCGTGTGGACACTGGTGATCGGAGCGGGAACCGCGCTGGTCCTGCGGGACGTCCAGAGCACCGAAGCGCGCAGGAAGCGGGACGCGCCCCTCAGGGCCCGCGCGTGGGGGATCTGGCAGCGGCTGTACTTCTGTTTCCGCGACGACCTGGTCTTCGACCCCGCCTCCGGCGCGCACGGGCCTCCGACCGCCGTACGGCGGCTCATCGGATATCCCGACGAGTCGTGACGCGTGCCGGTCCCGGGGGTCATCCCTCGGACCTGCGGCGGTTCCGGCGGGCGGTGCGCGACGCCCCGCGCGGGAAGGCCTCCGTGCGCTCCGCGCCCCGCCCGGGACGGTGACGCTCACCCGGACGTCCCACCATCGGATGGTCAGTGCCAGAATGCGCAGTGTGAGACACCAGCACTCGGACAACGCAGACCCCGCCCAGGACTCCCCGCGGATCAGCCCGCCCAAGAGCAGCGCGGCCGGACTCCCCGCCGTGCTCAACAGCCTCCGGCACCTCAACGAGCACACCGGCGTGCGGCGCGGACTGCCCGCCATGCTCGCGATCAACCAGAAGCGCGGCTTCGACTGCCCCGGTTGCGCCTGGCCCGAGGGGGACAAGAGGCACCGGGCCGAGTTCTGCGAGAACGGCGCCAAGGCCGTCGCGGAGGAGGCCACGGCCACGGCTCTGACCGGGGAGTTCTTCGCCGAGCACCCGGTCTCCGAGCTGGCCGGGCGGTCCGGGTACTGGCTGGGCCAGCAGGGCCGCCTCTCCGAGCCGCTGTACCTGGCCGAGGGCGCCACCCACTACGAGCCGGTCAGCTGGGAGCGCGCGCTGGACCTGGTCGCCGAGGACCTGCGGGCGCTGGACTCCCCGGACCAGGCGGTGTTCTACACCTCCGGACGCACCAGCAACGAGGCGGCGTTCTGCTACCAGCTGTTCGCCCGCGCCCTCGGGACGAACAACATGCCCGACTGCTCCAACATGTGCCACGAGTCGTCCGGTTCGGCCCTGACCGAGACCCTCGGCGTGGGCAAGGGCAGCGTGTCCCTGGAGGACCTGCGCGAGGCCGACCTCATCATCGTGGCCGGGCAGAACCCCGGCACCAACCACCCCCGCATGCTCACCGCCCTGGAGCGGGCCAAGAAGTCCGGGACGCGGATCGTCACCGTCAACCCGCTGCCCGAGGCGGGGATGCGCGAGTTCCGCAACCCCCAGCGCGCGGGCGGCCTGCTGGGGCGCGGCACCGAGCTGACCGACCTGTTCGCACAGGTGCGGCTGGGCGGCGACCTCGCCCTGTTCTCCGCCCTCAACCGCCTGCTGCTGGAGGCCGACGAGCGCGGTGAGCCGGCCCTGGACCGGGAGTTCGTCTCCTCCCACACCCACGGGTTCGAGCAGTTCGCCAAGGCGCTGCTGGCCGAGCCGGACGAGGAGTTCTGGGCGCGCACCGAGCGCGACACCGGCCTGGAGCGGGAGCTGATCGAGCGGATCTTCGCGATGGTCACCTCCTCCGAGCGGATCGTGGTGTGCTGGGCGATGGGGCTGACCCAGCACCGGCACTCGGTGCCCACCATCCGCGAGGTGGTCAACTTCCTGCTGCTGCGCGGCAACGTGGGCCGCCCGGGCGCGGGCGTGTGCCCGGTGCGCGGCCACTCCAACGTGCAGGGCGACCGCACGATGGGGATCTTCGAGCGCCCGGCCGAGGAGTTCCTGGACGCCCTGGGCGCCGAGTTCGGCTTCGCGCCGCCGCGTGAGCACGGGTACGACACCGTCAACGCCATCCGCGCCATGGCGCGCGGTGACGTGCGGGTGTTCTTCGCGATGGGCGGCAACTTCGTCGCGGCCACCCCGGACACGCTGGTGACCGAGGACGCCATGCGCCGGGTGGGGTTGACGGTGCACGTGTCCACCAAGCTGAACCGCTCGCACGTGGTGACGGGGACGCGGGCGCTGATCCTGCCCGCCCTGGGGCGCAGCGACCGCGACCTGCGCGACGGCGAGCCGCGGTGGGTGACGGTGGAGGACTCCATGGGCAAGGTGCACGCCTCCCACGGCGTGCTGGCCCCGCTGTCGCCGGGCATGCGCTCGGAGGTGGACATCGTCTGCGACCTGGCCGAACGGGTGCTCGGCGACTTCCCGGTGGCGTGGTCGGAGCTGACCGACTACGACCGGGTGCGCGAGCACGTGGCCGCGGTGGTGCCGGGGTTCGAGGACTTCAACGCCCGCGCGCGCAGGCCCGGCGGGTTCACCCTGCCGCACGCCCCGCGCGACGACCGGCGCTTCCCCACCGCGACCGGGCTGGCCAACTTCACGGTGAACGGCACGTACGCGCCGGAGGTGCCCGAGGGGCGGCTGCTGTTGCAGACGCTGCGCTCGCACGACCAGTACAACACCACGGTCTACGGCCTCGACGACCGGTACCGGGGCATCAAGGACGGCCGCCGGGTCGTGCTGGTCAACCCCGAGGACGCGCGGGAGCTGGGGCTGGCCGACGGCGCCTACACCGACCTCGTGAGCGAGTGGCACGACGGCAGGGAGCGGCGCGCGGCGCACTTCCGGGTGGTGCACTACCCGACCGCGCGCGGGTGCGCGGCCTCCTACTTCCCGGAGACGAACGTGCTGGTGCCGCTGGACTCCACGGCCGAGGTGAGCAACACGCCGACGTCGAAGTCGGTGGTGGTGCGCTTCGAACCCGACTCCGGGGCCGTTTGACCCCGTGACCGGAACGGCGCCCCGGTCCGTCCCTTCGCCGGGCCCCACGCGCCACACCGGCGACCCCTC
>NZ_QPFC01001411.1:0-1321 GCF_003427465.1 Nocardiopsis sp. TNDT3
GCGACCCCCACCCGCGCCGCGAAGGAGAAGATCGGCACCCTCCCACCACCCAGCGTCCACCGCCCGCGCCGCGCGCCCCGCCGCGAAGGAGAAAAACGGCCCCGCCGACACCGTCCGGCCCCGGCCGGTTCAGCGCCCGCCCGAGACCACCGCGTTGACGTCCGCGGCCCTGAGCACCCCGCGCACCCCACCGGCCTCGTCCACCACCACGTACTCCGGCAGCGGATGACCCGTCAGCGCCCGTAGCAACTCCTCACCCTCCAGACCCACCGGCACCAGAGAATGCTCGGTCACCGCACGGGACACGCTCGACACCGGCACCCACGCCCGGCGCTGCGGCTCGATCGCCCCGGCCGCCGCCGGGTGCACCACCGCCGTGGGAACGCCCCGGGCGTCGGTCACCACGACCTCCACCGCCTCCGCCTCCCGGGCCCGTCGCTCGGCCTCGGCCAGCGGCGTGTCGGCCGACACCGTCACCGAGGCCCGGGCCAGGTCCCGGGCCCGCAGGCGCGGAATGCGCTCCCGCACCCGTGCGGAGCGCAGCGCGTCGGAAGCGCCCATCCACATGAAACCGCCCAGGACGAAGCCCCACACCACGCTCCACGGGCTGAGCCGTCCGCCCGCCCACCACGTGATCAGGAACGGCAGCGCCACCACCAGCAGCGCCAGCACCCGACCGCCCCAGGCCGCGGCCGCACTCCCCGCGAAGGGCCTGCCCGTCGCCTTCCACACCCCGGCGCGCAGCAGCCGCCCGCCGTCCAGCGGAAGCCCCGGCAGCAGGTTGAACGCGCCCACCAACAGGTTGGCGATCCACAACTGGAACAGCAGCTCACCCACCACGGTGCGCGGCTCGGTGAACAGGTACAGACCGAACCCGCCCGCCGCCAGCAGCAGGGAGAACAGCGGACCGGCGAACGCGATCCAGAACTCACGCCCCGGCGTGGGCGCCTCGCGCTCGATCTCGGAGACCCCGCCCAGGACGTACAGCACGATGCGCCGGACCGGCAGGCCGTACATGCGCGCGACCACCGCGTGCGCCAGCTCGTGCACCAGCACGGAGGCGTAGAGCAGCACGGCGAAGACGAAGGCCAGCAGGTAGGCGGTCGGCCCCAGCGCCAGGCGGCCCTGGACGACGCCGCCGTAGACCAGGGTGATCAGAGCCGCGACGATCAGCCACGAGGAGGTCACGTACACGGGGATGCCGAAGGGGCGGCCGATCAGTAACCCCGGTCTGGCGGAACGCTCGCGGGGTCTGGGCGCGGATGGGTCACTACCGGTCGTCACACCCCCAGCCTACGGCCCGCCCGCCCCGGCCCCGCGG
>NZ_QPFC01001412.1:0-1090 GCF_003427465.1 Nocardiopsis sp. TNDT3
GCCCCAACCCCTAAGCTGGTCACGTGTCGTACCCACAGTCCAGCGAGCCGCCGCAGAGCTCGCCCCCCGCGCCCCCGGCCGCACGCTCCCTGACGGGCCGGGTCAGTAACCGGCTCCGGGCACTGCACCCGGCCGTATGGCCCGTGGGGCTGGGCGTCCTCGGCCTGGCCGGGGCCACCCTCCTGCACTTCGTGGACCCCAACGAGCCCGGCATCTACCCCACCTGCCCCTGGCTGCTCCTCACCGGCACCTTCTGCCCCGGCTGCGGCACCATGCGGGCGATCGCCCTGCTCACACACGGTGAGATCCTCGCCTCCATCAGCATGAACCCCCTGCTGTGGCTGCTGGCCCCCTACATCGCCTGGACCTACGGGCTCTGGCTCTACCGCTCCGTGCGACCGCCCAAGAGCCCCCCCAAGCTCACACCGGGCTGGTTCCTGTGGCTGTTCCTCATCGTCGTCACCGCGCACTGGGTCCTGCGCAACCTCCCCTGGTTCTCCTTCCTCGCCCCCGGGACACCGCTCTTTCCCGGCTGGTAGCAGAACCAGGACGACCCCACCGCAGTCCTACCCGGCGAACCCGGCCACGCGCCGCCGCACACGACCACGACGTCCCGAAAAGGTGCCATCACATGAACTACGGTCCTCCCCACACCGGTGGTTACGGTCCTCCCGGCGGCTACGGCGGCCCGCCCCCCGGCGGGCCGCCCAAGAACTACCTGATGCACAACATCCTCGGCATCCTCAGCTGCACCGTCATCGGCATCATCGGCCTGATCTTCTCCCTCCAGGTCAACAGCAAGTGGGAGATGGGCGACTACGCCGGAGCCCAGTCCGCCTCCGACACCGCCAAGATCCTGGGCATCATCGGACTGGTCAGCTTCATCGTCTGTGCCGTCATCCTCGTGCTGTACATCCTGTTCTTCGTGGTCATGTTCGGTGTGGTAGCCGCGAACGCCTAGCGCGCCCCCGGCGCTCCGCCCCGGCACGCCCGGGCGGAGCGTTCCCGACCCCCACGAGACCCTCCACGGGGTGTCACGTCGGGGTCGGCGACCCCGCGGCGCCCACGGGTGGATACGATGACCAGCAAC
>NZ_QPFC01001413.1:0-3527 GCF_003427465.1 Nocardiopsis sp. TNDT3
GTCGAAGCGGGGGCGGTCGGCCAGGTCCGGGAGGAGCTGTTCGAGCTCCATCGCGTCCGTGCACAGCAGCCGGGCCTGGCCCGCGCCGTCGCGGGCGGTGGGGTGCTGGCTGTGGGGCAGCCACTTGGTCCACGACCACAGGGGCAGGGACTCCTGGGAGCAGCACACGGCCACGCGCAGCTCGTCGTGGGCGTGGAAGACGGTGAGCTGGCCCAGGAGAGCGCGGACCAGGCCCCGGCTGGTGTCCAGGTCGCCGCGCATGGTGATGCGGGAGTAGCCGCGCAGGTAGATCTGGACCGGCTGGTCCTCGACGGTGCCGTAGGCGCGGATGAAGCGGCGCAGGGCGTGGGCGCTGAGGGGTTCGAGGTCCTCCACCGGTTTGGAGGAGACCGGGGAGATGGTCATGGACAGCGCCTGTTCGCCCACGGCCATGCGCGCCTCGGCGAAGTCGTCGTCGGTCCCCCTGCGCTCCCACAGCCGGGAAGTGCGCACGATCGACCACAGGGCGTCGGGGTGGGGCGCCCGCCAGAGCATCGCGTCGCGCTGCTCGGTGACCACGCTCCGCAGGCGGGTGCGCATCTGCTTGAGGTAGCGCAGGTAGTCCCGACGGTCGTCGTTGAGCTGGCGTCGGCGCTCCAGCATGCTGCGCAGGTACTGGCCGCCGATCATGACCACCGCACCCACGAGCATCATGCCGCCCGCCAGATAGGGCATGATGCTGCTGCCGTCACCCATCCTTCCGGGGCGGACGAGCATCAGCAGCATCGCCATCGACGTCAGGGCCATCGGCAGGTAGGTGAACACCGACGAAACGTTGGCCTGCGGTTCGGGCAGCTCCGGGGGCTCCTGGAGGCTGACCTCGCCCGAGGGCAGGTCCGGCCCGGGGCGCCGCGGGGGGCGCCGGACGAGGATCGTACTCACGGGGCGGGGTCCTCCCTTGCAGGGAACAACGGGGAGCGGTCCGGCAAGCCGGGACCGGAACGGGGCAGTAACCGGCGTCCGGAACCGAAGACTGACAGCAGAACACTACTGTTGCCAACTAAAGTGACAGACACCAAAATTTAAAACAACACACCTCCAAAATGGGTCGCCGGAGTGTTACCGTCACTTCCACCCCTGTCACGACCCCGCCTCATGATGGGCCCCCACCGGATGAACGATGTCGCCTCCCCGGACCTGTGCCGACTGCTGATCCGCGCCCCCGGGCGCTCCTTCGAGATCGCAGCGCCCACCGAGGTCCCCCTCTCCGAGATCCTGCCCACCCTGGTGCTCTACGCCGAGGGTGACAACGGCGAGGACCTGGACGAGAGCGGGCTGGAGCACGACGGCTGGGTCCTCCAGCAACTGGGCGACGAGCCCCTGGAGGAGGACGAGACCCTCCGCTCCCTCGGACTCTGCCACGGAGAGACCCTCTACCTGCGCCCCCGCCGCGACCAGCTGCCGCCGGTGCACTTCGACGACCTCACCGACGGCGTCGCCACCGGCATGGGCGAGCGCGCCGACCGGTGGCGCCCCGAGGCCACCCGCGTCCTGCTCCAGGCGCTGGGGCTGGTCGTGCTCTTCACCGGTCTGGCGGTCCTGGTCAGCGGCGGCCCCGGCCTGCTGACCGCGGTGTCCGCCGCCTGCTCCTCCCTCCTCATGCTGCTGTCGGCCTGGGCGGCCTCGCGCGCCATGGGCGACCTGGCCGCCGCCACCGGCCTGGCCGCGGCGGCCACCCTGTACATGGCGGTGGCCGGAGCCTCCGTGCCCTCGGGCGACCCCGGCACCGCGCTGACCGGAGCGAGGGTCCTGACCGGCGCGGTGACCGCCGCCGGGGCCAGCGTGCTCGGCCTGGCGGCCGTGGCGGGCTCGGTGCCCTTCTTCGCGGGCCTGTTCACCGCCGAGGTGCTGTGCGCGCTGGGCGCGCTGTCCCTGATGTTCATCCCCGGCGCCACGGTCCCGGCCGTGGCGGCGCTGACGGCGCTCATCGCGCTGCTGCTGGGCACGTTCGCCCCCCAGCTGGCCTTCCGCCTCTCCGGCCTCAAACTGCCGCCCCTGCCCTCCAACCCCGACCAGCTCCAGGAGGGCATCGACCCCTACCCCGCGCGCGGGGTCCTGGACCGCACCGCGCTGGCCGACCGGTTCCAGACCGCCCTGTACGCCTCCACCGGCGCCGTCCTGACGGTCTGCCTGGTCGTGCTCGCCGCCTCCCCCGGGTGGGTGCCGATCACGCTGTGCGTCATCGTGTCGCTGGTGCTGCTGCTCCAGTCGCGCGGCCTGGCCAGCGCATGGCAGCGGTCCTTCGTGGTCGCGCCGCCCTGGATCGGGCTGACCGCGTTGGTCCTGGTCCTGGTGTGGACGGCCGACCCCCTGCCCCGCACCCTCGCCATGGTGGGCCTGTTCGCCGCCTCCGCGATCCTGGCGGTGGTGTCGTGGAACCTGCCGGGCACGCGGCCGCTGCCCCACTGGGGCCGGGCCGCCGAGATCATCCAGTCGCTGCTGACGGTGGCCATCGTGCCCCTGGTCCTGGCGATCTTCGGCGTGTTCTCGCTCCTGCGCGGAATCGGCGGCTGACATGCAGTCACGTCGCGACAGGGTGATGGCCCACAACTTCACGGTGGGCCGCCTGGGCACGGCCATGCTGGAGGGCGACCCCGACGCGGTCGACGCCCCCATGCGCCGCACCCGCACCGGCACCTACATCGGCGTCGCCATCGGCGCGGTGCTGTGCGTCGGCTTCCTCGTGTTCGGCCTGATCTTCCCCGGGGGCGCCACCAGCTGGCGCCAGGAGGGGCGGCTGATCGTGGACCGCGGCACCGGGGCCTCCTACCTGTACTCGGCCGGGACGCTGCGCCCCGTGGCCAACGGCGCCTCCGCCCGGCTGGTCCAGGGCGCCGACGCCGCCGTGAGCCTGGTCTCGGCCGACTCGCTGGAGGGCGTACCCGTGGGCGGCCCCGTCGGTATCGCCGGCGCGCCCGACGCACTGCCGACCACCGAGGGGCTGGAGGAGTCGGTCTGGCGGGTGTGCGCCCTGCCGCCCGAGGGCGAGGAGGACGAGCGGGGCCGCACCGCCCTCGTGGTCGGCACGGCCCCCGTCCCGAACCCGCCCTCCGCCGAACAGGCGGTCCTGGTCTCCGGCCCGGACGGCGCACCGCACCTGCTGTGGAACGGCACCCGCCTGCGCCTGGACGAGGAGGGCGGCGCCGTCCAGGCCCTCGGCTACGGCACGAGCGACGCCCCGCCCGTCACCTCCGCCTTCCTCAACACCGTGCCCACCGGCCCCGACCTGACCGCGCCCGAGGTTCCGGGCGCCGGCGAGGACGCGGGCGAGATGGCGGGCGAGCCCCGGCGCGTGGGGCAGGTGTTCGCGGTGTCCACCCCCGGTCAGGAGGACCAGCACTACCTGCTCACCCGGGACGGCCTGGTGCCGCTCTCCGTGACGCACGCGCTGCTGCTGCTGGCCGACCCGGACGTCTCGGGCGCCGCCTACCCCGACGCCCCCGCCGAGGCGCTGCCGCTGCCGGCGGGCGAGGCGCACAGCCGACTCT
>NZ_QPFC01000189.1:0-4648 GCF_003427465.1 Nocardiopsis sp. TNDT3
CACCCCCACGGTCCCGCCCAGGAGGAAGCCGGTGACCACGACGGTCACCTCGATCACGGTCCTGGCCAGGCGCACCGACCACCCCCGGCCCGCCAGGCCGGTCATCAGCCCGTCCCGGGGACCCGGCCCCAGCTGGGCGCCGATGTAGCACCCGGTCGCGACCGCGCACACCACCACCCCGAGCCCCAGCAGCAGCACCCGCACCACCAGCGAATCCGCCTCGGGCAGCAGCCACAGGAACAGGTCCACCGTCATCCCCACGACGACCACGTTGCTCAGCGTGCCCAGACCCGGCTTCTGGCGCAGCGGAATCCACAGCAGCATCAGCATCGCGCCCACCAGCACGCTCCACGTGCCGATGGACAGCCCCGTCTGTCGGGACAACCCCTGGTGCAGCACGTCCCAGGGCATCGCGCCCAGCCCCGCGTGCACCAGCAGCGCGCCGCTCAGCCCGTAGAGGACCAGGCCCGCGTACAGCTGCGCCAGGCGGCGCAGCCGGGGCCGGGGCAGGGCGGGGGTGACCAGCACCCGGCCCAGCAGAGCGGCGGCCGCGTCACGGGCGGGGCGGGGCTGTGCGGTCACGGAAACACCTGTCTTTCCTGGGATCATCGGATGAGAACCCGCGCGGGAACACGGGCACGCGGGGCCGGTGGCGGCGGCCCGGGGCGGCGATCGGACGGGGTTCGGGGCACACGCGGCGACCGGCCGCCGTTCGCCGTCCCCGTTGGCTCCCCCGCCGGGCCCGGGTCCAGTAAGGGGGCCACCTGGGTATCGTGGCGGATGCGGCGCCTGGAATGAAGAGCCAATCCAGGTAACTGGCCCTTTCAACGCGGCGGCAGGGGACGGCATGGCGAGACAGGGCGCTCACCGCGCGGCGGAGCGTTCCGGGGGCGGCACCCGGCGGATCAACGGGCGCCTGCTGGCGCGCCTCATCGGCGAGGCGCCCGTGGAGCGCCCCTTCTACCTGGCCATCGCCCGCGCCGTCAGCGGACTGGTCCTGGACGGCCGCGTGCCCACCAACACCCGCCTCCCGGCCGAACGCGACCTCGCCGCCGCCCTCGGGGTCAGCCGCAACACCGTCACCGCCGCCTACGCCTGGCTGCGCGACAACCGCTTCCTGGAGAGCAGGCAGGGCGCGGGCAGCTGGACCGTCCTGCCCGACTCCGGGACCAGCGAGCCCTCGCCCTTCGTCCCCACCGCCGAGCACATCGACCTGGGGGTGGCCGCGCCCCCGGCGGTGGAGGGGCTGCGCGCCGCCGCGTTCCGGGCCGCCGAACAGCTCGCCGCGCACGTGGGAGGGCTCGGCTACTACCCCTACGGGCTGCCCGAGCTGCGGCACGCCATCGCCCGGCGCTACGTCGAGCGCGGGCTGCCCACCACCCCGGAGCAGATCTTCGTCACCAACGGCGCCCAGCAGGGCGTCGCGCTGGCCGTGGACATGCTCGTGCAGTCCGGCGACGAGGTCCTGGTGGAGTCGCCCACCTACCCGCACGCGCTGGACGCCATCCGGCGGGCCGGGGCGCGGGTGCGCACGGTCGGGGTGACCCCGCAGGGCTGGGACATGGAGTACCTGGTCGACGCGTTCCGCCAGTGGAAACCCCGACTGGCCTACCTGATCCCCGACTTCCACAACCCCACCGGCGCCCTGATGGACGACGAGGAGCGCCGGGTCCTGGTGCGCGAGGCGCGCCGGGCGGGGACCCACCTGATCGTCGACGAGACCGTCGCCGAACTGGCCATCGACTCCGGCGACCTGCCCGCGCCGGTGGCCGCCCACGACACCGACGGCCGGGTGCTGACGGTGGGGTCGGTGGCCAAGCTGCTGTGGGGCGGACTGCGGGTGGGGTGGGTGCGCACCACACCGCCGATGGTGGCCCGGCTCATGGCCACCCGCCAGCGCTTCGACCTGGCCGGGGCGGTGCTGGACCAGCTCACCGCCACCCATCTGCTCTCCGACGTGCTGCGCATCCGGGCCGAGCGCAGCCGCCAGCTGCGCCGCAACCGCGACGCGCTGCTGCACGCGCTGCGCGAGCGCCTCCCCGACTGGCGGCCCAGCGTGCCCGGGGGCGGGCTGGTGCTGTGGGCGACCCTGCCCCACCCGGTGGCCAGCGCGCTGGCCACGGCCGCGATCCGGCACGGGGTGCACCCGGCCGCCGGGCCGGTGTTCGGCGCCGACGGAACCCTGGAGCGCTATCTGCGCCTGGCCTACACCCAGCCGCCGGACGTGCTCGTGGACGCCGTGGAGCGCCTGGCCGCCGCCTACACCGAGACCCTGGTCCACCCGGCGCAGCCCCGGGGACAGCTCTACGTGTGAGGGCACGCCGAAGGGAGGGGAAGGACCGAGGTCCCCTTGCCAACAGCTCACCACGCCCGGCCGCCCCGGCACCACCCCGGATCCGCGCCTGTGGACACGTCGGCGCCGGGCCGGCGGCCGCTCCGGCACGCCCCTCAGACGCCGCCCGCGGGCACGGCGAAGCGCTGGGCGAAGCGGACCACCTCACCCAGCACCTCGTCGCGGTTGGTCTCGTTGAACACCTCGTGCCGGGCGCCGGGGAAGACCCGCGCGGTGAAGTCCTCGCCCATGATCGCCATCACGCCCACCCGCGTGCCCTCCAGCGGTACCAGCCGGTCGTCGGAGCCGTGCACCCACAGCAGCGGCAGCGGTCCCACGCTCCCGGCGGCCAGACCCCGCTCGATCTCGGTGAGCATGGCGTTCACCGTGGCGCGCTTGAAGGGTCCGTGCCAGACCAGCTCGTCGGCCACGTACGCCTCGCCCACGGCCGGGTCCCGCGAGAGCGTGGACGGGTCGATGGGGGCGTCGGGGATCTCCTCGGCGGCGGCGATCCGCTCCAGGGCCTCCCACCGGCCCAGCACCGGCCCGGACAGCACCAGCGCGCTCAGCCGCTCGGGGTGGGTCTGGGCGTAGCGGGAGGCGATGAGCCCGCCCATGGAGTGGCCGATGAGCACGAGCGGCAGCGTCCGGTAGGCGGTGCGCGCCTGGGTGACGAGCCGGTGCACGTCCTCGACCACGCCCGCGTAGTCGTCGATCAGCACCCGCTCACCGGAGGAGCCCCCGTGCCCGCGGTGGTCGGCGCCGTAGACCACCGCGCCCGCTCTGACCAGGTCCTCGGCCACCGCGTGGTATCTGCCCAGGTGTTCGCCGTAGCCGTGCACCAGCACCGCGAGCCAGGTCGGCTCGCCCTCGGCCGGGGCCCACGCCCGCGCCGCCAGCTTCCCGGAACCGTCCGGTCCGCCCGCCAGGGCCCACTCGCGTGTGGTGATCACCGTGTCCCGCCTCCTCGCCCGAGCCTTCGTCTGCGACGATCGAAGCCGTGTACGACCGTCGGATGGTCACCCTACGGCGCGGCGGGGCCGGTGCGCAGCAGGGCGGGGCGGGACCGCGCGGCCCGTGGCTCCGGGGGGTGTGGGATCACCCGATACGCCGACCGGTGTCTCGTGTTGGCCCACGAAAAACGGCATATGGCACGATCAGGACTGCCCGCCGTTTAAAGGGATCTTCTACGCTTATCTATGGGTACCCCTCGGGCCGGGTACACCTTCGTACACGGACTGCCCGACAACCCGGACTGGAGAGGGTGACGCCCGTGCTGGCCGACTCCTACGGACGAGTGGCGACCGACCTGCGGGTCTCGCTCACCGATCGCTGCAACCTCAGGTGCACCTACTGCATGCCACCGGAGGGCTTGGAGTGGTTGCCCAAGCCGGAACTGCTCACCGACGACGAACTCCTGCGTCTCATCCGCATCGGTGTCACCCGCCTCGGCATCACCGAGGTGCGCTTCACCGGCGGAGAACCCCTGCTCCGCCGAGGCCTGCCCGGCCTCGTCGCCGGAACCACCGCGCTGGAGCCCCGCCCCCACACCGCCCTGACCACCAACGGCATCGGACTGGCCCGCATGGCCCCCGCCCTCGCCGAGGCCGGGCTCGACCGCGTCAACGTCTCCCTCGACACCCTGCGCCCCGACGTGTTCGAGACCCTCGCCCGCCGCCGCAGGCTCGGCGACGTCCTCGACGGCCTGGCGGGCGCCGCCCGGGCCGGGCTCACCCCCGTCAAGGTCAACGCGGTGCTCATGCGCGGAGTCAACGACGACGACGCCCCCGACCTGCTGCGCTTCTGCATTGAGCACGGCTACGAGCTGCGGTTCATCGAGCAGATGCCGCTGGACGCCCAGCACGGCTGGCGGCGCGACACCATGATCACCGCCGAGGAGATCCTCGCCACCCTCGAAACCGAGTTCACGCTCGACGCGGCCGACGCCGACACGCGAGGCAGCGCCCCCGCCGAGCTCTTCCACGTGCGCGGAGCCCGCTTCCCCAACGGGGAGCAGGCCACCGTCGGCGTCATCGGATCGGTCACCCGGCCCTTCTGCGGCGCCTGCGACCGCGTCCGCCTCACCGCCGACGGACAGGTGCGCAACTGCCTGTTCGCCCGCGAGGAGTCCGACCTGCGCTCCCTGCTGCGGGGCGGCGCCACCGACGAGGAGATCGCCCGGAGCTGGACCGCCGCGGTGTCCGCCAAGCTGCCCGGACACGGCATCAACGACCCCAGCTTCCTCCAGCCGTCCCGGCCGATGTCGGCCATCGGCGGCTGAGCCCCGCCCGCGGCACGCCACCGGTGCGCCCGGAC
>NZ_QPFC01001414.1:0-1281 GCF_003427465.1 Nocardiopsis sp. TNDT3
CCCGGCGGCACCGGGGTCCCCGCCGCCGACCACCACAGCGTGCGCTCCACCTCCGGGAAGGCGCCGCTGGCAGCGCGGAAGGCCAGCACGTCCCGGTGCGCCGCCTCCACGAAGGACCGCAGGCCGCCGGGGGAGCGCCACAGCGAGACGAGGCGGACGCGCTCCCCCTCGTCGAGGAAGTGGACCTCCTCCAGGTGGCCGGGGTCCCGCCGGGCCCGTTCGCGCAGGGCGGCGGCGAACGCGCCGAGGTGACGGCGGTCGCCCCGCAGGACACGCGCCTCCACCAGCACCGGCCAGCCGGCGCGGAGCGCGGAACCGCCCTCCCCGACGGGGTTCGGACGGCGGCGGGGTGTGCGGCGGACGGTGTCGTGTCGGCGCTGTGCGAGGAATGGCATGACCGCTCCCGGGAAACTGGACTGCTTGCGGGGGTCCACTCTGGCTCTGGTGGTATCCCCTCTGGCGATGCCAGTATGGAATCCGGGGACCACTCACCACAGATCCAATGGAGGGGAAAATGGACTCTTCCCGGAGTTCCGCCGAACTCGCCGACCTCCTCGGCGCCTGGCCCCGGGGCGGCGGGCCCCTCTACCGGCGCCTCGCCGACACCCTGCGCCAGCTGGTCGACCAGGGCAGCCTCACCCCCGGTGAGCGCCTGCCCTCCGAGCGCGCCCTCGCCGCCAGCCTCCGGGTGAGCCGCACCACCGTGGTCTCCGCCTACGACGCCCTGCGCGCGGACGGCATCCTCGACAGCAGGCAGGGCAGCGGCACCCGCGTCAGCAGCCGGGTCGCGCCCGTGCGCTCGGACGGCTGGACCGCCAACGGCACGGGCAACCCCATGTACCGCAACCTCTTCCAGCACGAGGAGGGACTCATCTCGGCCGCCTGCCTGACCACCCCCGCGCTCCCCGGCGTGGAGGAGGCCATCCGCCGGGTCGTGGCCGAGGACCTGCCCGCGCTCATGGCCGAGGGCAGCTACCACCCCAGCGGCCTGCCCGCGCTGCGCCGGGCCGTCGCCGACCACTACACCGCCCGGGGCCTGCCCACCACCGCCGACCAGATCGTCGTCACCACCGGCGCCCACCAGGCCGTCAACCTGGTCGCCCAGCTCTACCTGCGCAACGGCTCGCCCGTCGTGGTGGAGGACCCCAGCTTCGCGGGCTGCCTGGACCTGATGGGGGACCGGGGCGCACGCTTCCTGCCCGTGCCCCTGGACGAACAGGGTCTGGACGCCAACGGCGTGCGCCGCGCCGTGGCCGAGCACGCGCCCCACCTCGTCTACAC
>NZ_QPFC01000190.1:0-11703 GCF_003427465.1 Nocardiopsis sp. TNDT3
GGCCCGGCGGGAGGGTCTCCTCCCGCCGGGCCCGCCCGTGCGGTGGTGCCGGGTACGCGGCTCGGATCAGGCCTCGCCGGTGGCCGCCTCGACCTCCGACATGAACTGCTCCGCGGCCTCGGCCGGGGTCAGCTCGCCGAAGGTCAGGTCCTCGGTGACGCGCTTGGTGATGTCCACGACCTGCCCCGCGCCGATCGGCGGCGGCGGGTTGCCGTCCACGATCGTGCCCTCGATCTCGGACAGGAACACCGCGCTGCGGGCGTCGGCCTCGGGCAGAGAGTCGATGATGTGGGACCGCACGTCCACGTTGGCGGGCAGACCGCGGTCGGCCAGGATCAGCTCGGCCGCCTCCTCGCTGTTGAGCAGGAAGTCCACGAACAGCGCCGCCTCCTCCGGGTGCTCGGTGCCCGCGGAGATGGAGTAGAACATGGCCGGCTTGAAGAACATGCCGGTGCGGTCCTCGGTGCTCTCACCCGGGTAGCGCAGCAGTTCGATGTCGCGGCCGGAGGAGGCCGAGATGCCGCCCAGCTGGTTGGTCCAGAAGTGGGCCATCGCGCCCTGGTTGGTGGAGAGCACCGACTGGTCGGGGCCGCCCGCCTCGATCTCCACGCTCTCGGCCGCGCCGGGCTGGCCGCCGTTCTCCACCAGCTGCTCGGTGACGGAGAACCACTCCTCCAGCGTCTCCTGGGAGAAGCCGAGGGATCCGTCCTCGGCGTAGAGGTTCTCCCCGCGCTGGCGGGCGAAGATCTGGAAGCCCGTCTCGTTGTAGGACATGCTCTGCGTGCCCACGACCTCGCCGTCGGTGGCCTCGCTGATCTGGGCCGAGATCTCGATGTAGTCGTCCCAGGTCCACGTCTCGTCGTCGGGCATCTCCACGCCCGCGTCCTCGAAGGCCTGGGGGTCGGCCAGGATCGCGTAGGCGTTCACGCCGGTGGCCACACCGAAGGTCTGCCCGTCCAGGTCGCCGCTCTCGGCCACCAGGGGGTCGATCCCCGACAGGTCCAACTCGACCTCGTTGAGGTCGAGCAGGGCGCCGCGGTCGCCGTACTCGCGCAGGTAGCGCTCCTCCTGCGTGATGATGTCGGGGGCGTCGTTGGCGGCGGTGCTGGTGGCCAGGCGGTCCCAGTACCCGGCCCAGTCGGTGTACTCGGGGACGATGGTGATGCCCGGGTTCTCGGCCTCGAACAGGTCGATGACCTGCTGGGTGGTGGAGTGGCGGTCGTCCGCGCCCCACCAGGAGAAGCGCAGCTCGACCGTGCCGTCGTCGGGCTCGGAGCCGCCACAGGCGGTGGCCGCCATGACGACGGCGCCCACTCCCGCGGCCACGGAGAGGAAAGGGCTGCGGCGACGGGCCTGGGGGCGCCCGTTGCCAGGGTGTGCGTGCATGTGTTCGGTTCCCTTCGACTACTTGATTCCGGTGGTGGCGATGCCCTTGACGAGGTATCGCTGACCCGCGAGGAAGAAACCGAAGACGGGGCCCAGGGCGACGATCGACATGGCGAACAGCGGACCCCAGGAGGTCTGCGAGGTCGAGTCGACGAAGGTGCGCAGGGCGACGGGGACGGTGTACATCGACGGGTCGGTGAGGAAGATCAGCTGGCTGAAGAAGTCGTTCCAGGTCCAGATGAAGGTGAAGATCGCGCTGGTGGCCAGGGCCGGCAGGGACAGCGGCATGATGATCTGGAAGAAGATGCGCACGTGGCCGCAGCCGTCGATGCGCGCCGCCTCGTCCAGGTCGCGGGGCAGTCCGCGGATGAACTGCACCATGAGGAAGATGAAGAACCCGTCCGTGGCCAGCAGCTTGGGCACGATCAGCGGCAGGAAGGTGTTGATCCAGTCCAGCTCGGCGAAGAGGATGTACTGCGGCACGATCACGACGTGGATCGGCAGCATGATCGTGGCCATCATGACGGCGAAGAACAGCCGCTTGCCGCGGAACTCCAGCCGGGCGAAGGCGTAGGCCGCCATCGAGCAGCCGATGAGGTTGCCCACGATCGCCCCGGCCACCACGATCGCCGAGTTGAGCAGGTAGTGGTGGAAGGGGAACTGGAGGGCGTTCCACCCCTCGGTGTAGTTGCCCGGGGTGAAGGTCTCGGGGATCAGGCCCGGGGCGCGGAAGATCTCCTCGGTGGGCTTGAACGAGCTGGAGAGCATCCACAGCAGCGGGTAGAGCATGACCAGCCCGAAGGCGATGAGCCCGATGTGCGTGATCAGCCGTCGTGTGTGTTCGGCCCGCGTGCGCTTCTGCGAGGTCACGGGGGGCATTGTCTTAGTCGCCATAGAAGACCCAGTACTTGGAGGCGATGAAGTTCACCGCGGTGAACCCGCCGATGATCAGCAGCAGCAGCCAGGCCATCGCCGAGGCGTAGCCCATGTCGAAGGAGCCGAAACCGCGCAGGTAGAGGTAGAGCGTGTAGAAGAGCGTGGAGTCCGAGGGGCCGCCGGTGCCGCCGCTGACCACGAACGCCTGGGTGAAGGTCTGGAAGGCGTTGATGAACTGCAGCACCATGTTGAAGAAGATGATCGGGGTGAGCATCGGCACGGTGATGTTCCAGAAGCGGCGCAGGGGGCCCGCCCCGTCCACCGCGGCGGCCTCGTAGTACATGGCGGGGATCTGGCGCAGACCCGCCAGGAAGATCACCATGGGCGCGCCGAAGGTCCACACGTTGAGCACGATCAGGGTGCCCAGCGCGTAGTCGGGGTGGGAGACCCAGCCCTCGCCCTGGATGCCGAAGAAGGCGAGCACCTGGTTGATCAGGCCCTCCGCGCCGAAGACCTGGCGCCACAGGATGGCGATGGCCACGCTGCCGCCGAGCAGGGAGGGCAGGTAGTACACCGACCGGTACAGGGGCAGCCCCCGCACGCCGCGGTCCAGGATCATGGCCAGGGCCAGGGCCAGGGCGAGCTGGAGCGGCACCGACACGAAGACGTAGACGAACGTGACCCTGAGCGCGCTGTGCAGGCGCTCGTCGTCGAACATCCGCTGGTAGTTCTCCAGGCCGACCCACTCGTAGTCGCCGATGAGGTTGTAGTCGGTGAAGGAGAAGTACAGGGAGGCCAGGAGGGGGCCCGCGGTGATGAGCACCAGGCCGACGAACCACGGGGCCAGGAAGCCGTAGGCGGCGAGGTTCTCGTTCCGCCGCTTGCCAGGGGCCGGGCTCTTGCCGACCCTGCGGCGCGGCTTGGCGCCGGCCGGGGCGTCGGGGGCCTTGGCGGGCCGCCGTTGCAGGAGGGCGCTCACGGGGATCCACCCTCCTGTGGGGCCACCGCCGGAGCGCTGGCGGGCGCGTGCGGTCCTGGATTCATGGAAACTGCCAATCTCGTTCGGAGACGCGTACGCTGTGGGCGAGAACACGTGATGAACTGCCGAAACATGTTCTGGTAAGCGCTATCCACGTACTAAGATGTTCAGTTTCTAGCACCGGGTTACATGGGTGTCAACGGCAGGTTTCCCGAAAACTGTGATCCAAGCCCCATATCGTTACGCTTCCGGCGGCCCCGGAGGCGCGGATTCTGCCGCGCGCTTTCCTCCCCCGCGCTCGTTCGCATGAGAAATCCCACCCTCCGAAGTGGATATGCCACTCTCCGTCGCGCGTCACGGGAGTGCGGACGCTCGGACACGTCTTGGTCGACACCCTTGTCGACCGGATGGGAAAGCGTTTACCATGCCCTGTGTGAACCACACCACCCCACGCAGGTACGCGATCGTCGGCACCGGATCCCGCGCCCGGATGTACACCCGGGCCCTGACCGGCACCCACCGGGACCGGGGACGTCTGGTCGCCCTCTGCGACACCAACAGCACCCGCATGACCGTGCACAACCGCATCGTCACCGACGCCGGGCTCGACGCCGTGCCGACCTACTCCCCAGACGACTTCGTCCGCATGCTCAAGGAGGAGAGGGTCGACGAGGTCATCGTCTGCACCGTCGACCGCACCCACGCCGACTACGTCGTGGCGGCCCTGGACGCCGGACTCGACGCCATCACCGAGAAGCCCATGACCGCCGACCTGGAGGGGCTGCGGCGCATCAACGAGGCCCAGGAGCGCACCGGGGGGCGGGTGACCGTCGGCTTCAACTACCGCTACAACCCCGTCCACCGCCAGCTGCGCGACCTCATCGCCTCCGGGGTGATCGGCGAGGTCGGGTCGGTGCACTTCGAGTGGCTGCTGGACCTGCGCCACGGCGCCGACTACTTCCGCCGCTGGCACCGCGACAAGACCCAGTCCGGCGGCCTGCTCGTGCACAAGGCCAGCCACCACTTCGACCTGGTCAACTGGTGGATCGGCGCCCGCCCCACCGACGTGTTCGCGTCGGGGAGGCTGTTCTTCTACGGCGACGACAACGGCCGCCGCCACGGCCTGGCCGCCGACTACGAGCGCGGCCACGGCGAGGACGCCGCCCAGAGCGACCCCTTCGCCCTGCACATGGACGACAGCGCCGACCTCAGGGCCCTGTACCTGGACGCCGAGCACGAGGACGGCTACCGGCGCGACCTCAACGTCTTCGGACCCGGCATCACCATCGAGGACGACATGTCCGTGCTGGTCGGCTACGACACCGGTGCGCGCCTGACCTACCACCTGGTCGCCTACGCGCCCTGGGAGGGGTACCGGATCGCGATCACCGGCAGCCGGGGGCGCCTGGAGCTGGACATGACCGAGTTCGAGTACACCTCGCCCGAGCAGGACGAGACCACGCCCGTGCGCGGCATGCCCGCCCCCAAGGAGCACACCAGCGCACGGCTGTGGCTGCGCCGCCACTGGCAGCCCCCCGAGGAGATCCCCGTGGCGGTGGGCGAGGGCACCCACGGCGGCGGCGACCAGCTCATGCTCGACTCGCTGTTCGGCGGCGAGGACGACGGCATCCGCCCCGACCACTCCGACGGCGGCAACGCCCTGCTCACCGGGCTGGCGGCCAACGCCTCCATCGCCTCGGGGGCGCCGGTCCGCGTCGCCGACCTGCTCGGGGGCAGCTGATGGGCGAACCCGTGCCCGTGCTGCTGGCCGGGGTCCACGGCCACGGCCGCGCCCACCTGCGCTCCCTGCGCGAGCTGGCGGGCAGCGGCCTGGTCCGGCTCGTGGGCGTGTGCGACCAGCGCCCCGTGGCCGAGGACGACGACCTGGAGGGGCACGGCGCGCTGCCCTGCCACGCCGACCTGGGCGAGGCGATCGAGAGCACCGGCGCGCGGATCACCGTCCTGGCCACGCCCATCCACACCCACCTGCCCCTGGCCCGCACCGCGCTGGAACACGGCTCCCACCTGCTGCTGGAGAAGCCCACCACCGCGACCCTGGCCGAGTTCGAGGAGCTCACCGCGGCCGTGGACGCCTCCGGGCTGGCCTGCCAGGTGGGCTTCCAGAGCCTGGGGTCGGCCGCGGTGGAGGCCGTGCGCACCCTGGTGCGCGAGGGCGCGGTGGGGCGCGTGCGCGGCATCGGCGGTGCGGGCACGTGGGTGCGCACCTCGGCCTACTACGACCGCGCACCCTGGGCGGGGCGCCGCCGCCTCCAGGGGCGCGACGTCGTGGACGGGGCGCTGACCAACCCCTTCGCCCACGCCCTGGCCACCGCGCTGGCCGTGGCCGGAGCCGCGACCGAGGCGCCGCGGGACGTGGAGCTGGAGATGTTCCACGCCCACCCCATCGAGGCCGACGACACCTCGTGCGTGCGCGTGCGCACCGCGGACGGGCTGCCCATCACCCTGGCGGTGACCCTGTGCGCGCCCGAGCACCTGCCGCCGCGCCTGGTGGTCCACGGCGACCTGGGGCGCATCGAGTTCGAGTACACGCTGGACCGCGTCACCGTGCACCGGCCGGGCCGGCCCCCGGCCACCACCACGCACCCGCGCACCCACCTGTTGTCCAACCTGGTCGAGCACGTGCGCGGGGGCGAGCCGCTGCTGGTGCCGCCCCAGGCCACCCGGGCTTTCATGCACGTGCTCGAAGCGGTGCGCACCGCGCCCGACCCGGTGGCGCTGCCGGCGGGCATGCAGCACGTGTACCGCACCGAGGAGGGGGTGCGCCGGATCGTCCCCGGCATCGACGCCCTCATCCACCGCAGCGCCGAGCACCTGGCGCTGTTCTCCGAACTCGACCCCGCCTGGTCCCCCGCGGCCCGGACGGGAGCGACCGACGCGAAGGCCACGCCGTGAACACGCTGACCCTGGACGGCTGCGTCCTGGCCGTCCTCAGGGACGGGACCGACATCGAGCCGACCCTGTCGCCGCGCCCCTACCTGCACCCGGTGCGCACCCTCGCCGGGGTGCCGGTCACCGAGGAGCGGCCCGCCGACCACCTGCACCACTTCGGGGTGGGCGTGGCCGTGCCCGACGTGTCGGGGGTGAGCTTCTGGGGCGGACGCACCTTCACCCGCGACCGGGGGTCGGTGCTGCTGGACAACCACGGCCGTCAGCGGCACGTGTCCTGGCTGGAGCTGGCCGCGGACCGCCGTGTGGAGGCGCTGTCGTGGACCGGCCCGGACGGGGCCGAGATGCTGAGCGAGGAGCGCACCGTACGGGCCGCGGGCCTGGACGGGCGCACCTGGGTGCTGGACGTGCGCACGCAGCTGCGCAACACCTCGGGGCGCGACCTGAGCATCGGCAGCCCCGCCACCAACGGCAGGCCCGGCGCCGGGTACGGGGGCCTGTTCTGGCGCGCGCCCGTGGCCGCGGCCCCGCCCGCCGTCGTCGGCGCGGGCGGGCTGGAGGGAGAGAAGGCCCTGCACGGTTCGCGGGCCGAGTGGCTGGCCCTGGTCAGCGGTGAGGGTGCCGGAGGCCGTGGTGCCGGGAACGGCGGCGCGACCGCGAGCGGGGGGTGGACCCTGGTCTTCCTCCAGCCCGGGGAGCACACCGACCCGTGGTTCCTGCGGGCCGAGGACTACCCGGGGGTGGGGCCCGCGCTGGCGTGGGACACGCGGCTGCCCCTGCCCGAGGGCGGGCGCCTGGAGCGGCGGCTGCGCGTGGCGGTGCGCGACGGGCGGGCCGACGGGGCCGGGGAGCTGGCGGCCCTGGCCGAGGCCGCCCGGAACCTGCCCTAGTCCGGAATCCGCCCCGGTGCGGTGACCGCGAAGGGCACCGGACCGCTCCTTTCCCTTGTGCGCCGTTCGGGGGCTGGCCCCCTTCCGCCGCACCCACCCCGGGGCGGCCAGCCCGCCAACCGCCCCGGGTCCGTGCCCGGGAGGTGACGGGGAAAGGGGCTCCGCGGCTGTGGCGGAACTGAGGGCGGAACCGAGGTGGGGCCGCGGGCCGAGCCGGTGGGGCCCGGCCCACGGGATCCGGCCTGCGAGGCGCGGTTCGAGGTACGCCCCGCGGGGACGGGCTCCGCGGGGCGGGTCCGGTCGGGCCTGACCGGTTCTGACCGGAGCCCGCTCCGGAGGGGCCGGGCGGCCCGGGCACGAGGAGCGCAGCACGAAACCGGGCGGGCCCGGGGACCCCCCCCGATATCAACGTTAGGCCCGCCGCGCGGGGCGGCACCAGTGCCCCGCACGACCTGTGGACAACCCCCCGAACCCGGGGGCGAGGGAAGGAAGACAACACCCATGCGCGTTCTCGTCACCGGCGGCTCCGGACGGCTCGGCCGCAGCGTCGTGGCCACCCTGGCCGCACGCGGACACCAGGTGACCTCCGTGGACACCGCCGCGGCCGACCTGCCCGAGGGAGTCGACGCGGTCACCGCCGACCTGCTGGACCCGGCCGCGCTGGAGGCGGCCTTCACCCGGGCCCGCCCCGAGGCCGTCGTCCACCTGGCCGGGATCGCCGTACCCTTCGCCCGACCCGACGTGGAGACCCTCCAGGTCAACACCGGCCTGGCCTGGGCGGTGCTCTCCGCCGCCGTCGCCCACGGCGCCCACTCGGCGGTGGCCGCCTCCAGCCCCACCGTCTACGGGTACAACACCCCCTCCTGGGCGCCCCGCTACCTGCCGCTGGACGAGGCCCACCCGGTCACGCCCTGGCACGCCTACGGGCTGAGCAAGGCGATCATCGAGGACACCGTGCGGGCCCTGGCCCGCACCTCCGCCACCTGCGTCCTGTCGTGCGTGCGCCCGGGCTACGTCGTGGCCCCCGAGGAGTGGGAGGGCGCGCCCACCCAGCTCGGGCACACCATGGCCGAGCGGCTGGCCGACCCGGCCCTGGCCGCCACCTCCCTGTTCAACTACGTCGACGCCCGCGACGCCGCCGAGCTGTTCGCGCTGGTCATCGAGAACCCGGCCAAGGTCAGCGGCGGCCAGGTGTTCAACGCCATGGCCCCCGACCCGCTGTCCGAGGTGCCCGTCGACGCCCTGCTGCCCCTGCACCACCCCGGCACCGCCCCGGTGGCCGCCGCCCTGGCCGACGGCCGCGCGGTCTTCTCCTCCCAGGCGGCCCGTACCGCGCTGGGCTGGGCCCCCTCCCGGACCTGGCGCACGCAACTGCGCTCCGGGGAGAGCCGCGCCTCCGAGGCCGGTTCCGTGGCTGACGGGGCCCGTGGGACATCAGAGCGTCCGTGAGCTGGTCGAGGGCTCCGCTAGGGTAGGAAAGAGTTTTCCCATGGGCCGAGGCAGGAGAGGGAGCGGCGTGGAGTCCGGTTACGTGACGCTGGAACAGGTCGCCGAGCACGCCGGGGTGTCCCTGGCCACGGCGTCCAGGGTGATCAACGGCAGCACACGCCAGGTCAGTCAGCGCCTGCGCGACAAGGTGACCGCCAGCGCGCGCGAACTCGGCTACCTGGCCAACGCCTCGGCCCAGACCCTGGCCCGCAACAGCAGCGCCCTGGTCGGCCTGCTCGTCCACGACATCTCCGACCCCTACTTCTCCTCGATCGCCGCCGGGGTCACCCGCCACACCGAGGAACAGGGACTGGTCCTGGTGCTGGGCACCACCAACCGCTCCGCGCAGAAGGAGGGCCGCATCCTGGCCACGCTGCGCGCGCACCGGGCCCGCGCGGTGGTGCTGGTCGGCTCGCGCTCCACCGACGAGGAGAGCAACCGGCGCCTGTCCGAGGAGATCCGCATGTTCCGCCGCCAGGGCGGGCGGGTGGCGTGCGTGTCCCAGGAGGGCCTGCCCGCGGACACGGTCACCCCCGACAACCACACCGGGGCCTCCGACCTGGCCCGCCGCCTCATCGCCCAGGGGCACCGGGAGTTCGCCATCCTGGCCGGGCCCACCGACCTCCAGACCGCCCGCGAACGCCTGGACGGGTTCCACTCCGCGCTCTCGGGCGCGGGGCTGGAACTGGCCCACCACAACGTGGTGCACGGCGCCTTCACCCGCGACGGCGGCTACGAGTCCACCCGCCGCCTGATGGCGGTGGGCACCGACGCCACGTGTCTGTTCGCCGTCAACGACGTCATGGCCACGGGGGCGATGGCCGCGCTGCGCGACCTGGGCCTGCGGGTGCCCACCGACCTGTCCGTGGCCGGGTTCGACGACATCCCCACCCTGCGCGACCTCACCCCCGCCCTGACCACGGTGCGCCTGCCGCTGGAGGAGATGGGCGAACGCGCCGCTGTGCTCGCCCTGGACGGCGATCCCAGCGACCAGCCCCGCGTGGTCACCGTGCGCGGCGAGGTCGTCGAGCGCGAGAGCACCGCGCCGCCCACCCGCTGAGTTCCGCGGGCGGCTCCCGCACGCCCCACGTGTGCGGTGCGTTTCCCCGGGCATGCCCGGCGCCCCTCATGAGGGCTGGTAACGGGCCCTGATGTGGAAACGCTCGCCCTGCGGGCCGAGGATGCTCAGGAACTCGACCGGCCGGGGCTCGGCGTTGCCGAACCAGTGCGGCAGATGGGTGTCGAACTCGGCGACCTCGCCCGCGGTGAGGACGATGTCCTGGTCTCCCAGCACCAGGCGCAGCCGTCCGCTGAGCACGTACAGCCAGTGGTAGCCCTCGTGCGAGCGGGGATCGGGTTCCAGGTCGTCGGGACCGGCCGGGAGGACCTGCTTGAACGCCTGGAGCCCGCCGGGGTTGCGGGACAGCGGGATGACGGTCATGCCGTTGCGCACGGTCGGCCGCGGGTAGACCCGTGGATCGCCGTTGGCCGGAGCCCCGACGAGTTCGTCGAGCGGCACGTTGTAGGCCTTGGCCAGGGGCAGCAGCAGTTCCAGGCCCGGTCTGCGCTGTCCCGACTCCAGCCGCGACAGGGTGCTGACCGCGATACCGGTGGTCTCGGACAGTGCGGTCAGGGTGATCCCGTGGCGGTGCCTCAGCGCGCGCAGCCGGGGGCCGACCGCGCTCAGGACCGCGTTGAACTCGTCGTCCATGGCTCGACTGTGCCCGCTTCCTTGCGGTTTCCGCAAAGAACTTTGTCATCCCTCCCCCCGGGGGAACAGTGTGGTGCCCGAGACGGCCACGGTCCGCGCACCAGGGCCCACGAGTGAGGAGAAGGACGATGGACGCACAGTTCTGGGAAGAGATGTACGGCAGCCGCGAACAGGTCTTCAGCGGCGAGCCCAACGGGGTGCTCGTCGCCGAGACCGCCGACCTGCCGCCGGGGCAGGCCCTCGACGTGGGCTGCGGCGAGGGCGCGGACGCGCTCTGGCTGGCCCGGCGGGGATGGCTGGTCACCGCCGTCGACATCTCCTGGACCGCGCTGCGCCGTGCCGCCCGCACGGGTACCGGCACCGACCGCGTGGCGTGGACGCGCGCCGACCTGACCGCCGTGCCGCCGCCCAGCGGTTCGTTCGACCTGGTGTCCGTCCACTACTTCCCCCTTCCCCGCCGAGCGGACCACGCCGCGCTGCGCGGCCTGCTGGCCGCCGTCGCCCCCGGCGGGACCCTGCTCTTCGTCAGCCACGACCTCGCCGACCTGCCGCCGCACCACGACGGCCCCGACCCGCGCGACTTCTACCAGCCCGCCGAGGTCGCCGGGCTCCTCGGTGACGGCTGGACCGTCCTGGTGGACGAGACCCGGGCGCGACCCGCCCCCGCGCCCGAGGGCACACGCCACACCCACGACACCGTCCTGCGGGCCCGCCGCGCGGGATGACGCCGCACCCCGCCCGGCGCCCCGTGCCGTTTCGGCCACGAACCCGGCCCGGGTGGTGACGCCGCGCCCCGCCCGGTGACCCGCACCGGGCGGGGGCAGGCCCGGCGCGAACTCCGCAACCCCGCCCACGGCCGTCCCGCGCCGCTGCGGTCCCGGCGGGGAGGCCGGCACGGGCGGGGACGCTCCGCGAACGCCCCCCTGCGCGGGGGGCGCGGGCTCAGGCGCGGGCCGAGCGGCCCAGGCCCGGGATCAGCACCGCCCCGACCAGGACGTGCATCCCCTCCAGCACCAGCACGACCACCGGCGCGGCGCCGCTGGTGAGGGGTCCGGCCAGGGAGAGCGCGAGCACCACGCAGGCGGTGACCGTCCACGCCCGCCGGGGCCGCCGCGCCGTGCGCTCCAGCAGCGCGAGCAGTCCCCAGGCCGCCGCGGCGCTGAGCAGACCCGCGAAGGCCACGGCCCCCGGCCCCACAGGCCGGGCCTGCCCGCCCGGGAAGGCGGTCAGGTCCACGCCCATCAGCGGCACGGCCAGGGCCCACAGGGCCAGCGGAGCGAGCACCGCGGCGGTCGCGGTGAGTAGCCGCCGGGGGACGGCTGAGGCGGTGCGGGCGGTGGTTTCTGTGGTGGCCATGGTCTTTCCCAACGTCGTCGTGTGGTGCGGCACGGTCCGGGCCTCGTCCCGGGCCGCTGGACGGAAGGTCCGTCCGCGTCCCCCCGGAGGTGAACTCCCAGCCGGTCCGG
>NZ_QPFC01001415.1:0-2496 GCF_003427465.1 Nocardiopsis sp. TNDT3
GAACGGGGGTCGGGGCCGTCGAGGCGAGGAAGGCCAGGACCCGCGCGGCGGCCGTGGTCGCGGAGGAGACCGCGCCCTCGCTGCACGGGCGCAGTGAGATCCAGTCCCCGGCGTAGTCCACGGCCGCGGGCGGGCGGACGGCGAAGGCGGAGCGCTCGCGCAGGGCGCGCGGCCCCGCGGCGGGCAGGCCGTGGCGGAAGCGGTGCACGCGGACGGCCTCGACGCGTCGGGACAGGCCGGGCAGCAGGGGTTCGGCGCGGTCGGTGAGCCGCTCCGCCACCACCGCGTCGGAGGCGTCGAGGAGTTCGGCGGCGCCGCGCGGGGAGGCCACCAGGGAGACCAGGCCCCGTCCGGGCGGCACCCGGCCCGGGTGCTTGTTGTGGTCGGCGGTGACCACGTTGAGCAGCGGGTCCTCCAGGGCGGGCACCAGGGTGGCGAAGCCGCCGCGCGCCCCGGCCGGTTCCATCGGGCGGTCCAGGACCAGGGAGACGCGGAGCATGGGCGCGTACTCGCAGGCCTCCAGGTAGGCGCGCTCGACGCCGGACGCGCCGGGGTGGATCCCGGCCGCGACCGGGGCGGGCACGGCCAGCACGGCCGCGCGGGCGGTGACCGTGCCAGCCGGGGACTCCAGCCTGACCCCGTCGGGGCCCGCGGACACAGCGGTCACCGGGTGGCCGGTGACCACGTCGAGCCGGTCGGCCAGGATCCGCGCGAGGGTGTCCATGCCGTCGCGGTAGGTGCGCCAGCGGGCGCTGCTGCCCGCGGAGACCAGGTGCGCGGCGAAGGGGGCGGCGGCCGTGTGCTCGGGGTCCCAGCCGAAGAACCCGGCGGCCAGGGCGCCGAGCAGCCGGTAGCGCAGCTCCGGATGGTAGGGGCGGAGCAGTTCGGCGAGGGTGCGCGCGCCCAGCGGGGAGCGCTCGGGGTGTTCGGGGTCCGGGCCGAGGCGGGCCAGCTGGATCTGGAGGCGCAGCAGGTCGGCCCGCGCGCGGGGGGACAGCCCGGCGCCGGTGAGCAGGCCCAGGGGGCGGCCCACGTGCGGTCGGGCCCGGCCCTCGCGCCAGGACGCCAGGGCGCCGCGGATGCGGGGCACCGCGCCGCGGTCGGCGTCCAGACCGACCTCGCGGATCAGCCGCCAGGTGGCCGGGTAGGCCTTGGCCGGGGGCAGCATCTCCGCGCCGGTGTCGATGAGGCAGCCGTGCTCGCGCAGGGTGCGCATGCGTCCGCCCACGGCCTCGTCGGCCTCCAGGACGCGGACCGAGCGGCCCGCGCGGGCCAGCGCGTGCGCGGTGGCCAGTCCGGCGGGGCCCGCTCCGACCACGGCGACGTCGAGCCCCTGGCTCATACGGCGCCTCCCAGGAGCACGGGGGCCAGCAGGTGGGCGCCGATGAGCAGGACCACGGTGACCCGGTGGGTGTGGATGGCGAGGCGGCGGGCGCGCAGGATGTCGCCCCGGACGAACCCGATGAACAGCTGGGCCACCCGCATCAGGAAGACGGGGGCCAGGACGAGCGGGAACCACCACGGGGAGATCCCGGCCAGGGTGGAGCCGCTGATGAGCAGGCTCTCGGCCGCGGTCGCCGCGATGATGAAGGCGGTGTTGAGGCGCCTGGGCACCAGAGCGGCCACGGTGATCCGCCCGGCGGCGCGGTCGCCCGCGGCGTCGTTGGTGTTGGAGTACAGGCCGAAGAGCATCGGGCCGAAGCCGAACAGCAGGGCCTGCACCACGACGAAGCCGTTCAGCTCCCCGGTGAGCAGACCGTAGGGCACCAGGACCCAGCCCACGCCCAGACCGATGAGGAAGACCTCCTGGAAGCCCCGGTAGCTGATCTTGAGGCCCCAGGAGTACTGGACCGAGGCGACCACGCACAGGACGGCCAGGGCCACCGCCCAGGCGGGCCGGTGCGGGGCGACCAGGACGACCAGACCCCAGAGCAGGGCGCTCGCCGCGGTCGCCGCCCAGGCGAAGCGCAGGGCCTGCGGTTCGGTGAGCGTCCCGGCGACGAGGGGTTTGCGGGCCAGCCGGCGGCGGGCCGCGTCCGAGCCGTAGTTGGCCGCGTCGCTGCCGTCGCGGTAACCGGTGACGTCGTCGAAGGCGACCATGGCGGCCACCACGGCCACCTCGGCGAGCAGGATGAGCAGGAGCAGCCCCAGCGTGCCCGGCTCCCAGCGCAGCGCGGGCGCGAGCATGGCCAGTACCAGGGGCAGGCCGATGTAGTAGTCGTAGATGTCGAGCTTGGCCAGCCGGGCGTAGGCGGCCGGGGTGCCCCGGGGCGGCGCGGCTGCGGGCGCCGGTCCGGCGGGGGGCGCGGCGGTGTGGTCGGTCATCTTGCTCTTCCAGAATGGTCGGCGAACGAGCACACGGTGTCGGCGATGTGCTCCACCTGGGCGTCGTCCAGGTGCGGGTACAGCGGCAGGGAGATGTTGCGCCGGGCCGCCGACTCCGCGTTGGGCCAGCGGGCCCCGGCCCGGGCGTACGGGGCGAACGCGGGCTGGGCG
>NZ_QPFC01000191.1:0-11244 GCF_003427465.1 Nocardiopsis sp. TNDT3
GCTCGGTGCTCATCGGCGTCCTGGTCGCGGCCGCCGCCGGGCCCCGGCCCGCGCCGCCCTGGGTCAGGCAGCTGCTCGGCACCGGCTTCCTGGGCGGGTTCACCACCTACTCGGCCCACGTCCTGGACACGGGGGCGCTGGCGGCCTCCGGACGGGTCGCCGAGGCCGCGGCCTACATGGCGCTCACGCTGGTCGGGGCGGTGGCCGGGACCGCCCTGGGCGCGTGGGCCACGGGGCGCGCGGTCCGCGCGCTGGTCCGTAGGAGGCGGCCGTGAACTGGGATGTGTGGCTCGTCGGTCTGGGCGGCGGCGCGGGCGCGGCCCTGCGCTACCTGGTGGACCGGGCCGTCTCGCGCGCGGTCGGCACGGGGCTGCCCTGGGGCACGTTCACCGTGAACGTCGCGGGCACCCTGCTGCTGGGGCTGCTGGTCGGCGCGGCGGGGGCGGCGGCGCTCCCCCCGCGGCTGTGGGCCCTGCTCTCCGTCGGGTTGTGCGGCGCGCTGACCACGTACTCGACCTTCTCCCACGAGGTCCTCTCCCTGGCCCGGGAGGGGCGTGTCCCGGCCGCCGCCGGCTACGCGGCCCTGACCGGGGGCTGCGCGCTGGCCGCACTGGCGGCGGGGGCGTGGGCCGCGGGCGCCCTGCTCTGAGGGCGCGGGCTCAGAGCCCGTCGTCGGGCGGCGGGCTGTCGGCCTCCTCCACCGAGCGCCACAGGGTGGTGAACCAGGGCTCGCTGGGGCCGGTGTCGTCCTCGTCCTCGTCCTCGGAGTCGGGCGGGATGACGATGTAGGCGGTCTCGCCGGGGTACTGGTAGTGCAGCCGGACGCGGGCCTCGCGCTCCACATAGGCGTCCTGGGTCATCTCCTCCTCGCGCTGGCGCAGGTCCTGCACGCTCTGCTCCATGCGCGCGCGCTCCTCGCGGAGTTCGGCGAGCTGGGCGCGCTGGGCGATGTACTCGCGCAGCGGGTAGGCCAGGCTGAGCGCGATCACGCACACCACGAGCGCGAGGATGGCCGCGCGGCTGGTGAGCATGGGCCGCACCCGGGGGGTGCGGCCCGTGCCCGTGCCCGAGGACCCCGTCTTCCGGGCAGGGCCGCGCCCTGGCCTGTCGGCTTTGGCCGCCTTCTTGGCCTTTGGACGCTGCTGCTCGGATTCGCGGGGCACTGGGGCAGACTAGCCGCGCGCGGCGAAGCGCGGGAAGGCCGACACGCCCGCGTACACGGCGGCGTCGTCGAGTTCCTCCTCGATACGCAGCAGCTGGTTGTACTTGGCGACCCGCTCGCTGCGAGCCGGGGCGCCGGTCTTGATCTGCCCGGCGTTGGTGGCCACCGCGATGTCGGCGATGGTGGTGTCCTCGGTCTCGCCGGAGCGGTGGCTGATCATGGCCGTGTAACCGCTGCGCTGGGCGAGGGAGACCGCGTCCAGCGTCTCGGTGAGGGTGCCGATCTGGTTGACCTTCACCAGCAGCGAGTTGGCGGTGTCGGCCAGGATGCCGCGCTGGAGCCGCTCGGGGTTGGTGACGAACAGGTCGTCGCCCACGAGCTGCACCTTGTCGCCCAGCTGGGCGGTGAGCTTCTTCCAGCCCTCCCAGTCCTCCTCGTCGAGGGGGTCCTCGATCGAGACGAGCGGGTAGGCCTCCACCAGCTCGGCGTAGTAGGCGGCCATCTCCTCCGAGGAGCGGGCCTTGCCCTCGAAGGTGTACACGCCGTCGCTGAAGAACTCGCTGGCGGCCACGTCCAGGGCGAGCGCGATGTCGGTGCCCGGGGTGTAGCCCGCCTTCTCGATGGCCTCCACGATCAGGTCGAGGGCGGCGCGGTTGCTGTCCAGGTTGGGGGCGAAGCCGCCCTCGTCGCCCACGCCGGTGGCCAGGCCGTGGGCCTTGAGGACCGACTTGAGGGCGTGGTAGACCTCGGTGCCCCAGCGGACGGCCTCGGAGAAGGTGGGAGCGCCGATCGGCGCGACCATGAACTCCTGGATGTCGACGTTGCTGTCGGCGTGCGCGCCGCCGTTGAGGATGTTCATCATCGGCACCGGCAGCACGTGCGCGTTGGGGCCGCCGATGTAGCGGAACAGGGGCAGCCCGGCCTCGGCCGCGGCGGCCCTGGCCACGGCCAGGGAGGCGCCCAGGATGGCGTTGGCGCCGATCCGGGACTTGTCCGGGGTGCCGTCCAGGTCGATGAGCGCGCGGTCGATGATGCGCTGCTCGTCGGGGGCGTGGCCGAGCAGCTCGTCGGCGATCTCGTCGTTGACGGCCGTGACGGCCTTGGTCACGCCCTTGCCGCCGTAGCGGTCACCGCCGTCGCGCAGCTCGACGGCCTCGAACTGGCCGGTGGAGGCGCCGCTGGGGACGCCCGCGCGCGCGATGGTTCCGTCGTCGAGCAGAACCTCGACCTCGACTGTCGGGTTGCCCCGGGAGTCAAGGATCTCCCGCGCCTGTACTGCCTCGATGGACGCCACGGTCTCTCTCCGTCTCTTGGGGTTTCTCGGACCACTGGTTCAGGACCCGACACGAGACTAGCGACCCCGCACCGGGGAGGAAGCGCGCACCCGGCGGAATTGGTCTAGTCCATATCGGACATGCCCGACTCCAGGGCGGCCATGGCGATGTCGATGGCGCGTTCGCGGTGGTCGGCGGCCTCCTCGGGGGAGAACATGACCGAGAGGTCCTGGATGCCGCCGAGGGCGATCACGGCGCCCATCCGGGCGGGCACGCCGCCCTCGGGCCCCACGAGGAGGGCGTCCAGGCGTCGGCGCCAGGAGATGACGGATTCGACCAGCCCCACGTCGGCCAGCGCGCCCAGGTCGTTGAGGACGGCGAGCAGCAGGGCGCTGTGGCGCACGCAGACGTCGAAGTAGTCGCCCAGCAGCGCGCGCGGGTCGTCGGCCCCGCCACGGCCGCCGTACCTGGCGAAGAGCGCCTCCATGTCCTCGCCCAGGGGCCTGACCAGTGACGTGAGCAGGTCGTTCTTGGAGGGGAAGTGGTAGTACAGCGCGGCCTTGGTGATGTCCAGGCGCTCGGCTATCTCGCGCAGGCTGGTCTTCTCGAACCCCTTGCGGGCGAACAGCTCCAGGGCCACCGCCCGGATCTGCGCCTTGGTGTCGCTCCGCGCTCTGGGCACCCGTGTCACTCCCGTTCCCTCGCCACCCGGTCAGCCGAGTCTAACTCCGACCTTCCGGCCAGTAGTTTACTTGTCGATCGGTAAGTTACTTTACGCACGGTAAGTAGAGTTCTAGCGTGGTGGCAACGGCACCCGAAGGAGCGAGAACCCATGACCGCCGTACGCAACGTCCTGATCTCCGGCGCGGGCATCGCCGGGCCGACCCTCGCCCACTGGCTCCACCACCACGGCATCGAGGCCACCGTCGTCGAACGCGCCCCCGCGCCCCGCACCGGCGGCTACGCCATCGACGTGCGCGGCACGGCCCTGGACGTCGCCGAGCGCATGGGGGTGCTCGACGGCGTCCGGGCCTCGGCCACCGAGATGTCCAGGGCCACGACCGTGGACGCCCGCGGCAGGCGCACGGGCGGCTTCGAGGCGAGTTCGGTCACCGCCGACGGCCGCTCCGCCGAACTGCTGCGCGGCGACCTGGTCCGCCTGGTCCACGCGCCGACCACCGCGTACACCGAGTACCTCTACGGGGACTCCGTCACCGCGATCGAACAGGAGCCGGACGGGGTCCGCGTGACCTTCGAGCGGTCCAGGCCGCGCGTGTTCGACCTCGTCGTGGGGGCGGACGGCCTGCACTCCACGACCCGGCGGCTCGCGTTCGGCCCGGAGGCCCCCCACCGCCGCTTCCTGGGCAGCTACATCAGCATCTTCACGGTGCCCAACCACCCGGGGCTGGACCGCGAGGCCGTGCTGTTCAACACCCCGGGGCGGCTCGTGGCCATGTACCATACGCCCCGCGCGCGGGGGGCCAAGGCCATGCTGGCGCTGTCCGCGCGCGAGGAGAACGGCGTCGACCGCAGGCCGCCCGGACAGCAGAGGGAGTTCCTGCGCCGCGCCTTCGCCGGGCACGGGTGGGAGGCCGACCGGATCCTGGAGGCGATGGAGCGGGCCCCGGACTTCTACTTCGACTCCGTCGCCCAGATCCGCATGGACCGCTGGTCGACCGGGCGCGTGACCCTGCTCGGCGACGCCGGGTACTGCCCCTCCCCCATGTCGGGGCAGGGCAGCAGCCTGGCCGTGGTCGGCGCCCACGTCCTGGCACGGGAACTCGCCCGCCACGACGACCACCGCGCGGCGCTGGCCGCCTACGAGGCCCGGATGAGGCCGTTCGTGGCGGCCAACCAGGACATCGCCGACCGGGGCCAGGCGTTCCTGCTCCCGCGCACCCGACCGGCGCTGCTGGCACGCGGCCTCCTGCTCCGGCTGGCCCCGCTGCTGTCCTCCCTCGGCGGTTTCGACAACAGGCTGTCACGGGCGTCGGAGGCCCTGGAGCTGGACGCCCCCGCACCCGCCGGGGCCTGACCCGGACCGGCGACCAGCGGATCCACCCGCCCCCTTCGCCGTGGTCTCGTACCCACAGCGGGGTCCGGGCGCCGGCACCGGCCGCAAGCAGGAGATCAGCGCAGGCCAGGGCACCCGCTTCACACCGGCCGCACTACGGCCGGCCCGTCAGGCCTCGCCCGCCTTGTCCCAGTAGGTCCGCCACTCCCTCTCGGACAGCTCGCGGGGCTCCCTGCCGTCCGCGCGGGCGGCGTCCTCGGCGGCGCGCACACGCGCGTCGAACCGGCGGGCCGCCGCCCTCAGGTCGCTCTCGGCGTCGCGGCCCCGACCGCGTTCGGCCGCCACCGCCGAGAACAGCTCCCCGCCCTCGGCCCCGTCGTCGCCGACCAGGTCGGCGGGGAAGCCGTTGCGCACCGCCCGCCTCTGCAACTCGTCGGCCAGCAGCACCGCGGGCTGGGCGAACGGCACCCCGTCCAGGACCGAGTTGCGCCCGTCACCGCCCGCCGCCCTGGCCTTCTCCGCCCGCTCGGCGGCCTTGATGGCCTCCCAGTTGGACCCCACCTCGTCGGCGCCCGACACCTCGACCCCGCCGAACACGTGCGGGTGGCGACGGGTCATCTTGTCGATGATGGCGTCGGCGACGTCGTCCACCGTGAACCGCGCCGGGTCCCCCTCGGGCCGCTCGGCGGCGACCGCCGCGTGGAAGACCACCTGGAGCAGCACGTCGCCCAACTCCTCGCGCAGCAGCGCGAAGTCGCCCTCCTCGATGGTCTCCAGGGTCTCGTAGGCCTCCTGGATGAGGTACTTGGCCAGCGACCCGTGGGTCTGGTCGCGGTCCCACGGGCACTCCCGGCGCAGGGTGTCCATCACCTCGACCAGGCGCAGCACCCGGTGCCCGACCGGCGGGCCACCGTCCCTGCCGCCCTGTGCGTCCCGCACGTCCCGGGGGTCTCGGGGGTCGTTCAACTCTCGTCCTCCACTGTTCGCGCCGCGGTTCAGCCGTCGTGCTCGGGCAGCCAGCCGCCCGCGCGCAGGGCCGACAGCACCCTGGCCACGGACTCGGCCGGGTCCACGCTCTCGGTGTCCACCACCAGGTCGGCGTCGTCCGGTTCCTCGTAGGGGTCGGAGATCCCGGTGAACTCGGGGATCTCCCCCGCCCGCGCCTTGGCGTACAGGCCCTTGCGGTCGCGGGCCTCGCACACCTCCAGCGGGGTCGCCACGTGCACCAGGAAGAAGTCGCCGAACTCCTCCACCATCGCGCGCACCTCCGCCCTCCCCTTGGCGTAGGGGGCGATCGGCGCGCACACGGTGACCCCGCCGTGCCGGGTGATCTCCGAGGCCACGTAGCCGATCCGGCGGATGTTGAGCTCCCGGTGCTCGCGAGAGAAGGTCAACCCGCTGGAGAGCATGCGCCGCACCACGTCGCCGTCCAGCAGGGTCACCGGGCGCCCCGACCTGCGGATGCCGTCGCACACCCCCCGGGCGATCGTGGACTTGCCCGAGCCGGACAGACCCGTGAACAGCACGGTCAGGCCCCTGGAGGTGCGGGCCGGGCGCAGCCGCGCCAGCTCCGCGCCCACCCGGGCCGGGGTGAACCACGAGGGCAGCTCGCGCCCGTGCGCCAGCTCCGTCTCCACCTGCTCGTCGGTCAGCTCGACCCGCGCGGACGCCGGGTCGGTCCGGGTCATGGGCAGCCACAGCCCGTCGGAGGAGTGGTAGCGCCACGGTTCGGGGTCCAGCACGGTCAGGGGCGGGCGCAGGGCCATCAACCGCTCGACGTCGGGGCCGTCCCCACCGGTCACCGCCAGCATGTGGGTGGCGCCGTAGGACGCGGCCACGTGCGCGGCCAGACCCACCTGGCGCGGCCCCCACGGCCCGCCGAACAGGCCCCGGGCGCGGTCGGCGCTCCTGGGCAGCGTGCACACCACGAAGGAGGTGCGCGCGGGCAGCAGGGGCCCGGCGGCCAGCACCGCCGTGGCCATGCCCTCGTCCTCCAGACCGGTGTCGACGATCACCAGCACGTCGGCGCGCCCGCCCTCGCCGTGGACCAGGCCCAGCGCGTCGGCCTCGGCCCGGATCTGGTGCAGGGCGCGGTGGTGCAGCGGCCGGTCGGTGACCACGGCCAGCAGGGGGCGCTCGGAGGGCTCCAGCTCGCGCTGGGCCCGCACCTCCGCGGGCGAGGGCCGCAGCTCGCGCAGCACGCCGTAGGTGGGCGGGCGCAGCAGGGTCACGGAACCGGCCAGGAGGTGGCGGCCCCCCGCGTCACGCCAGTGCTCGGTGACGTCGAGCCCGGCCAGCGGCGCGCCCTCCGGGTCGGAGAGGGTCAGGTGGTCGGCTCCGGACAGCTCCTCGGGCACCTCCAGCGTGACCGGAACCGGCCAGGGACGCCCGTCGGGCAGACGGCCGTCCCGCTCCACCGACACCGCCTCGTCCCGCGTCATGAAACCGGGCAGCGGGTAGGCGCCGTTGAGGATCAGCTCCAGGTGGGCGAGCCCGTCCGGACCTGGTGCGAAGACCGGGGCGTCCGGGCTCCCGACACCGCCCTGCGGCGCACTCCCACGCCTGTTGGCACTCACCACGCGCTTCCTCTCCTCGGGCGGTCCGGCAAACGCGTCCAGCGTATGCCGCGGGCGCGGGGCGACCCGCCCTCGCACCGTGTCAGACGGAATAGAAGCAGCTCGGAGACGGTTCTACCCGGTGCGCCGCCGCCCGCGCCACCAGGCCGGGGACGCGGGCGGCACGGGGCAGCCCCGTGTCGCCGGTTGTCCACACCCCGCCCGCGCCGGACCGCCGGACTCGATAGTCTGAGAGGTGCCGGGCGTCCACTCACGCAGCCGCCTTCTTCCCGTGCAGGCCGCGACCATCACCGCCTGATCCGGACCACTTCCACTTTCTGGTGCTATGAGCCTCATTGGACTTCTCGCCGACGTCTCCAGGGACCCGGCACTGCACAGCGCGATCGAGGCCGCCCGAGGCGGCCGCGATCCCCACCTCGACCTCGTCGCCCCGGCGGCGCTGCGCCCCTTCATGGTGGGGGCGCTGGCCGCCGCCGCCCCCGTGGGCGCGCAGCGGCCCGTGCTCGCCGTCACCGCCACCGAGCGCGAGGCCTCCGACCTGGCCGACGCCCTCGGCTGCCTGCTGCCCGAGGACTCGGTGGCCCTCTTCCCCGCGTGGGAGACGCTGCCCCACGAGCGGCTCTCCCCGCGCTCGGACACCGTCGGCCAGCGGCTGGCCGTCCTGCGCCGCCTGGCCCACCCCGACCCCTCCGACCCGCTGACCACCCCGCTGCGCGTGGTCGTGGCCCCGGTGCGCAGCGTCCTGCAACCGCTGGTGTCCGGGCTGGGCGACCTGGAGCCGGTGCGCATCCGCCCCGGCGACGAGGTGCCGCTGGAGGAGGTCGTCCAGGCCCTGGCCAACACCGGTTACGCCCGGGTGGACCTGGTCGAGAAGCGCGGCGACATGGCCGTGCGCGGCGGCATCCTGGACGTGTTCCCGCCCACCGAGGAGCACCCGCTGCGGCTGGAGTTCTGGGGCGACACCGTCGAGGACGTCCGCTACTTCCAGGTCGCCGACCAGCGTTCCATCGAGTCCGGCGGCGGCGATGACCCGCGTACCAGCGCCTCCTCCGGGCTGTTCGCGCCGCCGTGCCGCGAACTGCTGCTCACCGACACCGTGCGCGGGCGCGCGCGGGCGCTGGCCGAGGAGCACCCCTCCCTGGCCGAGATCCTGCACAAGATCGCCGACGGCGTCGCCGTGGAGGGCATGGAGGCCTTCGCGCCCGTGCTCGCCGAGCGCATGGAGCCGTTCCTGGCCCACCTGCCCGAGGGCGCGATGGTGGTGGGCTGCGACCCCGAACGCATCCGCACCCGCGCGGTGGAGCTGGAGGCCACCAGCGCCGAGTTCCTGGACGCGTCGTGGATCAACGCCGCCTCCGGCGGCGAGGCGCCCATCGACCTGGGCGAGTCCGCCTACATGTCCATCTCCGAGCTGCGCTCCACCGCCGCCGAGCTGGGCCTGCCCTGGTGGGGACTGACCCCGTTCGCCGCGGACGAGCAGGGCGGCGCGGCCGAGGAGGACGACGCCGTCGTCGTCGGCGCGGTGCCCTCCGAGTCCTACCGGGGCGACACCGAGCGCGCGCTGGCCGACATCAAGGGATGGCTGCACGACAACTGGAGCGTCGTCCTGGTCACCCAGGGACACGGCCCCGCCGAGCGCCTGGTCGCGATGCTGCGCGACGCCGGGCTGGGCGCCTCCCTGTCCGCTGACCTGACCGAGCGGCCCAAACCGGCGGTCGCCACCGTCACCACCGGCCTGGTCGACCACGGGTTCCTGCTGCGGTCGGTGCGCACGGTGGTGCTCACCGAGACCGACCTGGCCGGACAGAAGTCCTCCACCCGGGACATGCGGCGCATGCCCAGCAGGCGGCGCGGCACCGTCGACCCGCTCCAGCTCAAGCCCGGCGACTACGTCGTGCACGAACAGCACGGTGTGGGCCGCTACCTGGAGATGGTCAGCCGCCAGGTGCAGGGCGCCACCCGCGAGTACCTGCTCATCGAGTACGCGCCCTCCAAGCGCGGACAGCCGGGCGACCGCCTGTTCGTGCCCACCGAGCAGCTGGGCGAGGTCACCCGGTACGTGGGCGGCGAGGCGCCCACCCTGTCCAAGATGGGCGGCGCCGAGTGGAGCAAGGCCAAGAGCCGCGCCCGCAAGGTGGTCCGCGAGATCGCGGGCGACCTCATCCGGCTGTACTCGGCGCGCCAGGCCTCCCCCGGGCACGCCTTCGGCCCCGACACCCCGTGGCAGCGCGAACTGGAGGACGCGTTCCCCTACGTGGAGACGCCCGACCAGCTCGCCGCCATCGACGAGGTCAAGAAGGACATGTCCAGGTCGGTCCCGATGGACCGGCTGATCTGCGGCGACGTCGGCTACGGCAAGACCGAGGTGGCCGTGCGCGCCGCCTTCAAGGCCGTGCAGGACGGCAAGCAGGTCGCCCTGCTGGTGCCCACCACGCTGCTGGTGCAGCAGCACCTGTCCACGTTCACCGAGCGCTACGCCTCCTTCCCGGTCACCGTCAAACCGATGTCGCGGTTCCAGACCGACGGCGAGGTGGAGGCCACCCGCGAGGGGCTGCGATCCGGCGAGGTGGACGTGGTCATCGGCACGCACCGGCTGCTGTCCTCGGAGACCCGCTTCAAGGACCTGGGCCTGGTCATCATCGACGAGGAGCAGCGCTTCGGCGTGGAGCACAAGGAGGCGCTCAAGCGGCTGCGCACCCAGGTGGACGTGCTGGCGATGTCGGCCACCCCCATCCCGCGCACCCTGGAGATGGGCCTGACCGGCATCCGCGAGATGACCACGATCCTCACCCCGCCCGAGGAGCGCCACCCGGTGCTCACCTTCGTGGGCCCCTACGAGGACAAGCAGATCACCGCCGCGATCCGCCGCGAGCTGATGCGCGAGGGACAGGTGTTCTTCGTGCACAACCGGGTGGCGTCCATCGACAAGGTGGCGGCGAGCATCCAGCGCCTGGTGCCCGAGGCCCGGGTGGCGTACGCGCACGGCCAGATGAACGAGCAGCAGCTCGAGAAGGTGATGGTCGACTTCTGGGAGAAGAACTTCGACGTGCTGGTCTCCACCACCATCGTCGAGTCAGGCCTGGACGTGCCCAACGCCAACACCCTGATCATCGACCGCGCCGACACCTACGGCCTGTCGCAGCTGCACCAGCTGCGCGGCCGGGTGGGCCGCGGGCGCGAGCGCGCCTACGCCTACTTCCTCTACCCGCCGGAGAGGCCGCTGACCGAGACCGCCTACGAGCGGCTGGCCACCGTGGCACAGCACACCGAGACCGGCGCGGGCATGTACGTGGCCATGAAGGACCTGGAGATCCGGGGCGCGGGCAACATCCTGGGCGCCGAGCAGTCCGGGACCATCGCGGGCGTGGGCTTCGACCTGTACGTGCGCATGGTCGGCGAGGCCGTGGCCGAGCTCAAGGGCGACCCGGACGCGGCCGAGGAGGTCGAGACCAAGGTCGAACTGCCCATCAACGCCTACATCCCGCACGACTACGTGCCGGGCGAGCGGCTGCGGTTGCAGTCCTACAAGCGCATCGCCAGCGTCACCAGCGAGGAGGACATCCTCGCCGCCTACGAGGAGCTCACCGACCGCTACGGCACCCCGCCCGAGCAGGTGGACAACCTCATGGCGGTGGCCCGGTTCCGGGTGCTGGCCAAGTCCGCGGGCCTGTCGGACGTGGTGATGCAGGGCAACCAGATCCGCTTCGCCCCGGTGGAGCTGCGCGAGTCGCAGGAGCTGCGGCTGCGGCGCCTGTACCCCAAGACGATCCACAAGGAGACGACCCGGACCCTGCTGGTGCCGGTGCCCAAGTCCGGCGGCCTGGGCGGCAGGCCCCTGCGGGACCTGGAGCTGCTCAAGTGGTGCACCGACCTGGTCAACTCCATCTTCGAACCGCAGAAGAGGAAGCCCGCGCCCAAGGAGAACGCCTAGGACCGTCGCGAACGGGTTCGCGGCACCAGGGGCTGTGCCCACGCGCCCGGGCAGGCCCCGGGCACGGAGCGGGCCCGGCGGCCGGAGCCGGTGCAGGACTTCGGCGGCTACCGTGGCCGGCCCCTCCCCGCCCGCGGACAGCCGCCCCTCAGCGCTGCGGGGTGTCGACACCGTCGGGTTCGGCCTCGTAGGTGATCCCGTACATCTCCTCGGACTCCTCGTCCTCGGCGGGCCGGCGGCGCCACCAGCGCCCGCCCTCGGCCCGCCTGGCCCTGCGCTCCGCGCGC
>NZ_QPFC01001416.1:0-1425 GCF_003427465.1 Nocardiopsis sp. TNDT3
TCGGGTGTGGCTGCTGTCCTCGGTGTGCGTGCTGGCCGTCCTCGGACTGCTCGGCTCGGCGACCGCCACCCTCGGCCAGGCCCGCGACGGCCTGCGCGTGCTCGGGGACGACGCCGGTCCCCAGGCACTGGCCACCACCGACCTGTACCTGGCGCTCGCGGACATGGACGCCCGCGTGGCCGACGTGCTGCTCATGGGCACCGACCACGGCCTGGGCTCGGGCCGCGAGGACGCCCTGGAAGGGTACGAGGCGAGCCGGGCACGGGCCAACGAGGCCCTGCTCGAAGCGGCATCGCTGACCGAGGGCGACAGCGTGGAGGAGCGCAACGTCGAGGCGGTCCTGAACGGGATGGGCGCCTACGAGCAGCTCGCCAGAGAGGCGCGGCTGCTCAACGACGAGGCACAGGCCCCGCCCGGCCGGGTGGACGGGGCGGCCCTGGAGGCCTACGGCGAGGCCACGCGGCTGATGCACGCCGAACTGCTGCCCAAGGCGTTCAACCTGGGGCTGGACGCGTCGGCGAACGTGCGCGCCAACCACGAGGAGGGGCAGTCCTCCGTCGCGCTCGGCATGCTCTGGGTGGGCGCGGTCGGCACGGTCACCGTCGCCGCGCTGCTCGGCCTCCAGCTGTACCTGCGCGTGCGGTTCCGGCGCCGGTTCAGCGCGCCGCTGCTGGCCGCCACGGCGGTCGCAGTCCTGCTCACCGGCGGGGTGGTCCTCGTCCTGACCGTCAGCGGCGGGCACCAACGCGACGCCAAGGAGGAGGGGCTGGACGCGGCCATGGCGCTGTCCCGGGCCGGGGCCATCTCCACCGACATGCAGGCGGACCAGAGCCGCTACCTGCTCGACCGGGACATGGCCGACAACTACGAACTGGTGTACCTGGAGCGGGCGCAGCAGGTGCTGTACCGCCCGGCCAGCAACCTGGACGCGTACTACGGTCAGATCGAGGGCGTGGTCGCCGCCTACCCGGAGCTGCCGGGATCGGACGGCTCCGACCCCGAGGACCCGGGCACGCTCGGCTACCTGGGCCAGCGGGCCCAGGACACGCTGCTGCCGGGGCAGGAGGGCGCGCTCGCCGAGGTGCTGGAGTCCTACAACGCCCTCCAGGCGGAGGACCGGGCGCTGCGTTCGGCCGCCGAGGAGGGGGACCTGGCGGGGGCCGTCGGGGTCCGCATGGGCGTCGCGCACTCCGAGGACGGCGCCTTCCAGACCTACGAGGCCGCGCTGGCGGAGCTGACCGACCTGCACGAGGAGGCGTTCGACGCGGGCATCGGACGCGCTGACGCGGCGCTCACCCCCTGGACGTGGCTGCTGCCCGCCGCGACGGCCCTGCTGCTGGTCCTGCTCGTCCTCGGGGTCCGCCCCCGTCTGGCCGAGTACCGCTGAGTCCGGCCTCCCGCCCCGAGTCCACCCCCACCCGGATC
>NZ_QPFC01000192.1:0-1739 GCF_003427465.1 Nocardiopsis sp. TNDT3
CCCGCCCCCACACCCCGGAGGTTTCGCACGAAAAGGGGACAGGTCCACTGATTACCCGCGTACTGATTATCGGTGACCAGGACGTAGTGAGGCTGGGACTGTGTACGGCCTTCGAAGCGACACAAGACATCAAGGTGGTCGGAACGACCGGCGACCTGCGAGTGGCGGTGGCCAGGGCGCGGCAGCTCCGTCCCGACGTGGCCGTCGTCGACATGGCGGCGCTGGGGGAGAGGGGGAACGAGGTGGTCCGCGAGCTCTCGGAGCTGGACGACCCCCGCGTTCGCGTCCTCGCCCTGGCGGTGCCCAGCGACAGGGACAACCTCGTCAGCTGCCTGCGGGCCGGCGCCTGCGGCTACATCCTCACCGGAAGCGACATGTCCGTCATCACCGACGCCGTGCGCTCGCTCCGGGAGGGGCACACCGTGCTCGACCCGGCCGTGGTCGGCACGGTCGTGGAGGAGTTCGTCCGCTACGAGGCGGCGGTGTGCGTCGGGGCGGACGACCCGGACTCGTGCTGGAAGGAGCAGTTCACCGACCGCGAGAAGGACGTGGTCGCGCTGGTCGCCACCGGCGCCAGCAACGCGGAGATCGCCGGGGTCCTCGGCCTCTCCGAGACGACCATCAAGTCACACGTGTCCAGCGTCCTCGCCAAGCGGGGGCTGCGCAACCGCGTCCAGCTGGTGGTCTGGGCCTTCCGGAGCGGACTCGTCCCGGTCCGTGGCAGGGACGCGGTGCTCTAGCGGCGCCCGCCGCCGGAGGCGGGCGGAACGGCAGTCCAGACGCGCGGTGCCGGCGGAGGGCCGCCGCGCGACCCCCTGACCCCGGGTGCTCCGGTCCTCAGGACCCCTCGGCGCCCCGGGCGGAGCGCGACTCCACCAGGACCCGGACGCCGTCCAGGACGCGTTCGAGGCCGAACGCGAACTCGTGGTCGGACGAGTAGACCGTCCTGTGCTCCCTGCCCACCGTGCTGCCCACCCGTGAGGCGAGCGGGTAGTCGCTGTCCCGTGTGAACGCCGCGAGCAGCGGGCCGTGGGTGCTCCACCACTGGCCGTCCGTCATCCCCGTGGCCCGTTCGGTCTCGCTGACCGCCGCGGCCTGGCTGGCGGCGCCCTCCGCGTAGCTGTTGACCAGGCTGACCGTGGAGTCCATCTCGACGTCGGACAGTCCCAGACCGTCCACGGCGGACAGCTCGTACTCGTACTTGGCGATGAGGTGGGGGCCCAGGAGGCGGCCCCGCGGGGTCTGGAGCATCCAGGGGTGGCGCAGGAGCAGCCGCCAGTTCGCGTACGCGACCGCGCTCAGCCGTTCGCGCCAGTGCTCGGGGCGCTCGCCGTCCGCGTACATGTCGGCGTAGGCGGCGTCGAGCATGAGGTCGACCAGCTCGCCCTTGCCGGGGACGTAGGTGTACAGGGACATGGTCCCCACGCCCAGGCGTTCGGCGACCTTGCGCATGGACAGCGCGGCGAGACCTTCGTTGTCGGCCATCTCCGAGGCCACGGCAACGATCCGGTCCACGCTCAGGTCCGGTTTGTTGCGGCGGCTGACGGGCTCCTGGGTCCGCCACAGCAGGGCGAGACTGCGCGCGGGGTCGCCGCTCTTGGTGTACTGCGTGGGCATCGGCCGTCCTGCTCTCGGTCCGGTGTCCGGCCAGTCTAGGGCGTGTTCCACGGGCGCACGCCCCGCTGCGCGGCGTCGCGGGGGAGGCAGGGGCGTCGGGAGGTTCGGGAGGGCCGGACCGC
>NZ_QPFC01001417.1:0-1257 GCF_003427465.1 Nocardiopsis sp. TNDT3
CTGATGGGGATCGGCCTGCGCGGGGGCGGCCAGCAGGCCGATCCCCATCAGGACCGCCCCGGCGGCGGCGCCGGGTCGGATGGGCTTCATGTGCGCTCCTTGGGGGGAGGTAGCGCGGCGGGGCGGCACTGCCCCGTCCGCTGTTCTCTTGCAGTTTTTGCAAGAGTTTGCGTGAGCGTGACGAAGCTAACAGACCGGAACGCTCTTGTGAACGGGTCTTGATCTGAACGTCACACCGCTCACCCAGCGCGACGGTTTCCGCCGCCACCTGCCGGGATGCGTTTCGGGCCGCCTTCCCCCATCAGGTCGACCCCGGGGGACACGCCCCCGTGACCTGGGACGACGCCCGCGCAAGTCCACGAAGTTCCTGGGAAAAATTTCGCAAGATTACGGAAACGCACACAGAAAAAACCGGTGGCGGCACGGTTCGCGCCGCCACCGGCGGTGGCGCCTGCGCGGTCTGCGGGGACCGCGCTCGGGGAGGGCCTACCAGAAGACGGCCACGCCGATGTTGACGATGGCGAGCACGCCCGCGATGACCGCGAGGTTCCTGGCGGGCTTGCGCAGGTTGAGCACGCCCACGACCACGACCGCCAGCGCGACCAGCAGCTTGACCGCGATCTTGACGTGGTTCAGCTCCCCGAGGTCGGCCATCTCGGCCACCCCGACCAGCAGCAGGCCGGTGACGAGCTGGAGCAGGGAGCTGTGCAGCAGGACCTTGGTCGACTTGGGGTTGTCGGTGATGACCTGCATGAGGAAGCCCGCGATGATCCCGGCCAGGCCGATCATGTGCAGGAAGACGAGCGCGGAGTAGAGAATGTCCATGCCGGAAACACTACTACGGCCTGTAGTTTTCCCTCGCCGGGTTCATGACACGCTGACGTAACAAAACCGGCGCCCCGTCTGGGCGGCCCCCACCCGCACACCCTCTCACCCGCGCGACAGCGCCCTCCTGCGCCGCCACAGCATCCAGGCCAGCCCCACCGCCAGGGCGACACCCGCGGCCCGCAGCAGGTTCGCGGGATCGGTGTACTCCGAGACCCGCGACATGGCGGTCTGTTCCGCGACCAGGACCGAGTCGCTGGCGCACGCGGCCGGGTCGGCGTCGCGTTCCAGCAGCAGGCAGGCGGTGCTGGTCAGGCGCTCCCCCGTCGCCTCCGGCGCGCGGACGCGCACCGTGTACACCGCCTCCTCCCCCTCGGGCACCGTCACCCGCCAGTTCACGATCCCGTCCCGGACCACCCCCTCCTCCCCGAC
>NZ_QPFC01000193.1:0-9121 GCF_003427465.1 Nocardiopsis sp. TNDT3
GAGAAGGCCCCCGCGGCCTCCGCCCCCAAGAAGAAGCCGACCGCCCCCGCGGCCCCGGCTCCGTCCGCCAAGCCGAAGAGCAAGGACGACAAGGAGGGCAAGGACGAGGCCCTCCAGGTCAAGCAGGAGCGTCTGCGCGGCGCACCCGCGCGGACCGCGACCAACATGGAGTCGAGCCTGGGCCTGCCCACCGCCACCAGCGTGCGCGCGGTGCCGGTCAAGCTGCTCTTCGACAACCGCATCGTCATCAACAACCACCTCCGGCGCGGCCGTGGCGGGAAGGTCTCCTTCACCCACCTCATCGGTTACGCCATGGTCAAGGCCCTCAAGGCCCTGCCGGAGATGAACCACTCCTACGTGGAGGTGGACGGCAAGCCCGGTGTCGCCAAGCCCGAGCACGTGAACTTCGGCCTGGCGATCGACCTCCAGAAGCCCGACGGCTCCCGGCAGCTGGTCGTGCCCTCCATCAAGAAGTCCGACGAGATGGACTTCACGGAGTTCTGGAGCGGCTACGAGGACCTGGTCCGCAAGGCCCGCAGCAACAAGCTGGGCGTGCCGGACTTCCAGGGCACCACCATCAGCCTCACCAACCCCGGCGGCATCGGCACCGTGCACTCGGTCCCGCGCCTGATGCCGGGCCAGGGCACCATCCTGGGCGTGGGCGCGATGGAGTACCCGGCCGAGTTCCAGGGCGCCTCCTCCGACACCCTGGCCGAGCTGGGCATCAGCAAGGTCATGACGCTGACCTCCACCTACGACCACCGCATCATCCAGGGTGCGCAGTCCGGTGAGTTCCTGCGCCGGATCCACCAGCTGCTGCTGGGCGAGGACGGTTTCTACGACGAGATCTTCAACTCGCTGCGCATCCCCTACGAGCCGGTGCGCTGGGTGCAGGACATCCACGTCAACAAGGCCACCCAGCTCGACAAGACCACCCGGGTCCAGGAGCTGATCCACGCCTACCGCGTGCGCGGCCACCTGATGGCCGACACCAACCCGCTCGACCACGAGCAGCGCAAGCACCCCGACCTGGACGTGCTCGAACACGGCCTCACCCTGTGGGACCTGGACCGCGAGTTCCCCACCGGGGGCTTCGGCGGCAAGCAGGTCATGAAGCTGCGCGACGTGCTGGGCGTGCTGCGCGACACCTACTGCCGCACGGTGGGTATCGAGTACATGCACATCCAGAGCCCGGAGGAGCGGGAGTGGATCCAGGCGCACGTCGAGCGCGAGCACGAGAAGCTCGACCGCGACGAGCAGCTGCACATCCTGCACCGGCTCAACAGCGCCGAGGCCTTCGAGACCTTCCTCCAGACCAAGTACGTGGGCCAGAAGCGCTTCTCCCTGGAGGGCGGCGAGTCGCTGATCCCGCTGCTGGACGGCGTGATCTCCAAGGCCGCCAAGGCCGAGCTGGACGAGGCCGTCATCGGCATGGCCCACCGAGGCCGCCTGAACGTGCTGGCCAACATCTGCGGCAAGTCCTACGCGCAGATCTTCGGTGAGTTCGAGGGCAACCTCGACCCGCGCAGCGCGCACGGCTCGGGCGACGTCAAGTACCACCTGGGCACCGAGGGCACCTTCGAGACCCACGACGGCCAGAAGATCCGCATCTCGCTGGCCGCCAACCCGTCCCACCTGGAGACGGTCGACCCGGTCGCCGAGGGCATCGTCCGCGCCAAGCAGGACGTGCTCAACAAGGGCCCGCAGGGCTTCACCGTCCTGCCGATCCTCATCCACGGCGACGCCGCGTTCGCCGGGCAGGGCGTGGTCGCCGAGACGCTGAACCTGTCGCAGCTGCGCGGTTACCGGACCGGCGGCACGGTGCACGTCATCGTGAACAACCAGGTGGGCTTCACCACCTCGCCGTCCGACAGCCGCTCCAGCGTCTACGCCACGGACGTGGCGCGGATGGTGCAGGCGCCGATCTTCCACGTCAACGGGGACGACCCCGAGGCCGTGGTCCGGGTCGCGCACCTGGCCTTCGCCTACCGCCAGGCGTTCAACAAGGACGTCGTCATCGACCTGGTCTGCTACCGGCGCCGCGGCCACAACGAGGGCGACAACCCCGCCTTCACCCAGCCGCTGATGTACGACGTCATCGACGCCAAGCGCTCCACCCGCAAGCTGTTCACCGAGGCCCTCATCGGCCGCGGCGACATCACGGTGGAGGAGGCGGAGTCGGCGCTGCGCGACTACCAGTCGGAGCTGGAGCGGGCCTTCACCGAGACCCGCGAGGTCGAGAAGAAGCCGATCGAGCCCGGCTCCGTGGTCAAGCCCGAGGTGTTCACCGAGGGCCGCCTGGAGCACTCCGCCGTCGAGACGGCGATCAGCACCGAGACGGTCAAGCGGGTCATCGACACCCAGGTGTCGCTGCCCGAGGGCTTCACGCCGCACCCGCGGCTGGCCCCCCAGCTCTCGCGCCGCGCGACGATGGTCGAGACCGACGCGATCGACTGGGCCACCGGTGAGCTGCTGGCCTTCGGGTCGCTGCTGCTGGACGGCCACCCCGTCCGCCTCATCGGCCAGGACAGCCGCCGCGGCACCTTCGGCCAGCGCCACGCCACGCTGATGGACCGCGAGACCGGCGAGACCCACACGCCGCTCAAGCAGTTCGACGACGGCATCACCCGGTTCCACGTGCACGACTCCCTGCTGAGCGAGTACGCGGCCCTGGGCTTCGAGTACGGCTACTCGCTGACCCGTCCCGACGCCCTGGTGATGTGGGAGGCGCAGTTCGGCGACTTCGTCAACGGCGCGCAGACCATCATCGACGAGTACATCAGCGCGGGCGAGCAGAAGTGGGGACAGCGCTCCAGCGTGACCCTGCTGCTGCCGCACGGCTACGAGGGCCAGGGGCCGGACCACTCCTCCGCCCGCATCGAGCGGTTCCTGCAGCAGTGCGCGCAGGAGAACATGACGGTGGCCCACCCCAGCACCCCGGCGAGCTACTTCCACCTGCTGCGCTGGCAGGCCAAGTCGCCGCTGGAGCGCCCGCTGGTGGTGTTCACGCCCAAGTCGCTGCTGCGCCTGAAGGCCGCCACCTCGGCCGCCGCGGACTTCACCTCGGGCCACTTCGAGCCGCTGATCAAGGACGACTCGATCGCGCCGGACAAGGTGCGGCGCGTGGTGCTGTGCTCGGGCAAGATCTACTACGACCTGGACGCGGCGCGCCGCAAGAGCGGTGACAAGCACACCGCGATCATCCGGGCGGAGCGGCTCTACCCGCTGCCGATCGAGGAGATCCGCGAGCAGCTCAAGGCCTACCCCAACGCGGGCGAGGTCCTGTGGGTGCAGGAGGAGCCGGCGAACATGGGCCCGTGGCCCTTCGTCGCGCTGGTCTTCTCCGAGCAGCTCGACCGCCCGTTCACGCGGATCTCGCGTCCGGCCTCCTCCGCGCCCGCGGCCGGTTCGGCCAAGCGCCACGAGGCCGAGCAGCGGGCACTGGTGGACACGGTCTTCCCGCCCGCGGACTAGCGGACGGGCCTGCGAGCACGTAGAAGGAAGAGCGTGTACTACACCGATCGCGGAATCGAGGAGTTGGAGAACCGCCGCGGCGGCGAGGAGGTCAGCTTCGCCTGGCTCGCCGAGCAGCTGCGGGCGTTCACCGACATGAACCCCGAGTTCGAGACCCCGGTCGACCGGCTGGCCACGTGGCTGGCGCGGCTGGACGACGAGGACGACGAGTAGGGACCGCATGAGGGGCCCGGGTCAGCGCGACCCGGGCCCCTTCGCGTGCCCCGGGCCAGCTCTCAGGCGCCGGTGGCGCGGAACCACTCCCGGCTGGAGCGGGCGACCAGCAGGAGGAGGAAGAGGAGCCCGGGGAAGAGCAGTCCCACCGCGGCGCTGAACACCCACAGGACGGCGTCGAACACCGAGACGACCCCGAGTGCGGCCACCCCCACGGCCGCACCGACCAGGATCGCGCCCGCCTCGACGCCCACGGCGACGCGCGCCCACCTACGGCCGGTGCGCCCTCCCCCGCCGAGCCGGGTCGCGGCGACGGCGCAGGATGCTGCCCTGAGGGCGTGCAGCGCGGGCATGACCCAGAGTTCGGCCGCGAAGAAGCCCTGGGCGGAGAGCCACTCCTCGAAGGTCGTCGAGGGGTACAGGTACAGGCTCAGCAGTAGGAATAGGTAGTAGAGGGTCATCAGCGCGGCGATGGTGCCCATGAGGCTGAACAGCACGCGCAGGAACCGCAAGGCGCGGGGCATGCGCGGGGGCCCGCCCGTCCTCGGCGGGACGAGGGCGAAGGCGGGTGTTGGGGGATGGTGCATTCTCGGTTCTCCAGGTCGTACGGTCGGTCCGATCGGGCCGACCGCCCATTCAAGCGCAGACCCGCGGCACCTCCGGCACCGTCCGGGGGTCCGGACTCCGGCGGCCTCGGGGTTTGCCCGGAGGTCTCCCTGAAACACCCCGCGAATCCGCGACATATCTTGAGTTCGCCGCAGACGCGACATATCGTGAGAACACGGAGCGAGCGAAAGGGGCCGAGCACGATGGCACGTTGGACCATCGACAGGCCGATGACCCAGACCCTGGACGGCATCGTCGCGTTGCGGGTCCGGATCATCGGAGGCCACGTCAACATTCTTCCCACCGACGACCCGGTCACCTTCGAGGTCACCGACATCGTCGGTGAACCCCTCCTGGTCACACAGGAGGCGGGCATCCTCACCATCCACTACGAGGACCTCACCGGCCAGGGGTTCCTGGACCGGCTGCGGCCGGTCCAGCTCAACAGCTACAAGAGCGTGCAGCACCGCAGGGCCACCGTGAACCTGCGGCTGCCCAAGGACTGCCCGGTCGAGGTCACCACGGCCAGCGCGCCGATCGTCGCCGCCGGGCTCAGCGCCCGGAGCCAGCTGCGGACCGCGACCGGGGAGATCACCCTGGACGACGTCTCGGGCGAGACCGAGATCAACACCGTCTCGGGGAGCACCGCCGTGCGCGACCCCCACGGCAGCCTCAAGTTCAACAGCGTGAGCGGCCAGCTGGCTGTGGCGGGCGGACGGCTGTCCGCGCTGAGCGCCAAGACCGTCTCCGGTCAGCTGCTGGCCGACACCGGCGTCGCCCCGGCGGGGCGGGTCCGGCTCACCTCGGTCTCGGGCGAGATCGCCCTGCGGGTGCCCTCCGAGACCTCGGCGACCGTGGAGCTGCGCACCGCGGCGGCGCCCGCCAAGTCCGACTTCGGGCTGGACCGGCGCAGCGCCCCGGCCAGGACGATCCTGAGCGGGAGGATCGGCAGCGGCGTCGATCCCGCCTCCATCACCACCAACTCCGCGTCCGGTCGGACGGCGCTGTTGCGGCGCGCGCCCGAGGCACCGGCCGCGATCCCCGAGGGGGCCTGAATGAGCACCATCTTCGGCCACGGCAGACTACGGCTGTACCTGCTCAAGCTGCTGGACGAGAACCCGCGGCACGGCTACGAGATCATCAGCCTGCTCCGCGACCGCTTCCTCGGCGTGTACTCGCCCTCTCCCGGCACGATCTACCCCCGGCTGGCCCGGCTGGAGGAGGAGGGGCTGGTCACCCACACCGAGGAGGGCGGACGCAAGGTCTACAGCCTCACCGACAAGGGCCGCGAGGAGCTGCGCGAGCGCGAGAACGACCTGAACGACCTGGAGCGGGAGATCACCGACTCGGTGCGCGACATCGCCCGCGCGGTCAAGCAGGACGTGCGCGCGACGATCAGCTCGCTGCGCGACGAGCTCAAGTTCGCCTCCGGGGGCGCGCGCCGCTCCGGAACCGAGGCCCCGGGCGGACCCGCCGGGACCACTGGGACCGCTGGGACCGCCGACTCCACCGCCTCGGAGGAGGCCGGTCGGAGCGAGGAGGGGGCGGACGCGCCCGGGAAGGAGTCCGGCGAGCGCCGCGAGCAGTCCGGGCCGGGCTGCGAGGACGGCTCGCGGTGGTCCCGCGAGTGGGAGCGCTTCACGCAGGGCTTCGGCGCGTTCGGCGCCGCCTGGGGAGGCAGGCGCGATTCAGAGCGCCCGTCGCAGGGCCCGGAGTTCGAGCGCGCGCTGCACGACTTCGGCGACCGCGTGCGCGACGTGGTCCGCGAGGCGGGACACGTCGGAGAGGCCGCCGCCACCGACCTGCGGCGCATCCTGGACGACACGGTCGAGGTGATCCGCCGGGACATGCGGCACTGGGGCCCGCCCGCCGACCGGGCGGAGGGAGCCGGGGACCGAGCCGACGGGACCGCTCCCGCCGGGGAGGGAACCGCCGCCGCCCCCGGGACGGGGAAGGAGGAGCCCGCCGCCACGGAGCGGCCAGGGCCCGCCGAGGACGAGCCCGCCACGGAGGAGCCCGCCGCCACGGAGGGACCCGCCGCCGAGCGGCCCGGGCCCGCCGGGGACGGGCCCGCCACGGAGGGCGGAACGCGTCCGAGGCCGTCCGCCGATCCCTGGAGCGAGGCGGTCGACGACCCCGGCGACGGTAGGTAGACCAGTACGGCGAGGGGCCCGGAGGGCGGCGCGGGGGCGCGCCCTCCGGGCCCCGTCGTGTCCGGGTCCCTAGCCGCGGACGACGCCGTCCTCACGGGCCTGGGCGGCGACCGCGGCGGCGACCGCCGGGGCCACCCTCTCGTCGAAGGGGCTGGGGATGATGTAGTCGGCGGACAGCTTGTCGCCCACCAGGTCGGCCAGCGCGGTGGCGGCGGCCAGCTTCATGTTCTCGGTGATGTCCGTGGCCCCCGCGTCGAAGGCGCCCCGGAACACGCCCGGGAAGGCCAGGACGTTGTTGATCTGGTTGGGGAAGTCGCTGCGCCCGGTGGCGACCACGCTCGCGTGCCTGCGGGCGACGTCCGGGTGCACCTCCGGGTTGGGGTTGGCCATCGCGAAGATGATCGCGTCGTCGGCCATGGTGGCGACCACGGACTCGGGGACCTCGCCCGCGGACAGGCCGATGAACACGTCGGCCCCCTCCAGCGCGCTCTCGATGGATCCGCGCAGCCCCGCCCGGTTGCTGATGGAGGCCAGCTCCCGCTTGACCGGGGTCAGGCCCTCGCGGCCTTCGTAGATCATGCCCTTGGAGTCGGCCACGGCGATGTCGCCGATCCCGCCGTCGACGAGCATCTTGGTGACGGCCACGCCCGCGGCGCCCGCGCCGGAGACCACGGCGCGCAGGTCGGCCAGGGTGCGCCCGGTGAACCGGGCGGCGTTGCGCAGCGCGGCCACGGTGACGATGGCGGTGCCGTGCTGGTCGTCGTGGAAGACCGGGATGTCCAGGCGCTCGCGCAGCTGCCGTTCGATCTCGAAGCAGCGGGGCGCGGAGATGTCCTCCAGGTTGATCCCGCCGAAGGAGGGCGCCATGCGCACGACGGTCTCGACGATCTCGTCGACACCGGTGCAGCCCAGCGCGATCGGCACGGAGTCGACGCCGGCGAACTGCTTGAACAGCAGCGACTTGCCCTCCATGACCGGCAGGGAGGCCTCGGCGCCGATGTCGCCCAGGCCCAGGACAGCGGTGCCGTCGGTGACGACGGCGACCAGGTTGCTCTTCCAGGTGTAGGTGTCGACGAGTTCGGGGGACTCGGCGATGGCGTCGCAGACGCGGGCGACGCCGGGGGTGTAGGCGAGGGAGAGTCCCTCCTGGTCGCGGACGTCCACGGACGAGGTCACGTGGAGCTTGCCGCCGCGGTGCATGGCGAAGGCGGGATCGTCGTCACGACGCGGGTTCTGGGAACGCGAAACAGTGGTCACGGCTGAAAACCCCTCAGGTCTTGCGTGTTCCACCCGCCGTCGGCCATGACGGGGGCGGACCTGGCGGTGGTGCGGACCGCGCGCGAAGACGTGACGATTGCTAGGGGGCCCTCCTCGGCGCCGGTCGGCCATGACCGGTGGTGTCGCCGGGGAGAGTCGTTCTTCGCCGGACTCCTATACGAGTTGCTGCGCGGCCGCCTCTCACGGGGATGACCCGTTACGTAATCCTCTCACAACGGTGACCACAGGAACATCGCGGGTGTGCACGATGGGACGGCACCGGCTTCTGAGTGTTAAAAGAAGATTGTCCTAAATGTCGTTCCGGCTCGGGCAGACGGGTCACGAACCCGCCCCCGCCAGGCGTTACGCGCCCCCGAAGGAGACCCCGCGATGGCTCTGCACAAGTCCCTGCCCACGCCGTTCGCCCTCGGCGCCCTGTCCCTCGCCGGCGTCCTGGCGCTGACCGCCTGCGGCGGCGGGGACGGCGGAGGCGGAGGCGCGGAGGAGTCGGCCGCCCCCGAGGCGCCCTCCGTCGAGGTCGACGAGGAGCTCGCCGCGCTCGTGCCCGCCGACGTCGCCGAGGCCGGGACCGTCACGATCGGCGTCGAGGCCTCCTACCCGCCCGGCGAGTACCTGGACGCCGACGGCGAGACCGTCCTCGGCTTCAACGTGGACCTCGTCAACGCCGCCCTGGCCAAGCTCGGCCTGGAGGCCACGTGGGAGCCCACCGCCTTCGACTCCATCATCATCGGCGTGGACACGGGCACCTACGACCTGGGCTCCTCCTCCTTCACGGTCACCGAGGAGCGCATGGAGCAGGTCAACATGATCAGCTACTTCTCCTCGGGCACCCAGTGGTTCGCCCAGGCGGGCAACCCCCAGGACGTGGACCCCGACAACGCCTGCGGCATGCGGATCGCGGTGCAGTCCAACACCACGCACGACACCGACATCGAGGAGCGCAGCGCGGCCTGCGTCGACGCCGGTGAGGAGGCCATCACCATCCAGAAGTTCGAGAGCCAGCCGCTGGCCACCGAGACGGTCGTCTCCGGCGTCAACGACGCCTCGCTCGCCGACATGCCGACCTCGGCCTACGCTCTGGAGCAGACCGGCGAGGGCGTCCTGGAGTTCATCGGCGAGCAGTACAACGCCGCCCCCTACGGCATCCTCACCAACAAGGAGGACACGGAGCTGGCCGAGGCCGTGGCCGCCGCCTTCAACGCGCTCATCGAGGACGGCACCTACGCCGAGGTCCTGGGCGAGTGGGGCGTGGACGCCGGCGGCATGGAGTCCGCCGAGGTGAACCCCGACGTCGCCGAGTAAGCAGGCCGACCGACACCCACTGAGCGAAAGACCGACCCTTGTCCTCACCGACCGAACCGACGGACGGCCCGGTGTCGAAGACCTCGACACCGGGC
>NZ_QPFC01000194.1:0-2799 GCF_003427465.1 Nocardiopsis sp. TNDT3
CTCCCCCATCGGAGAGCTCCGCCCCGGCGCCGTCCTCCGGCGCGCGGGACCGCGGAGGGGAACGGAGAACCTGTCCGAGGAGGACACGTGACCACCCCCCGCCCCGGCCCGCGCCGCACGGCGCGCTGGCGCAGACCCGCGCCCGCGCTCCTCGGAGCGGTGCTCCTAGCCGCCCTCCTTCCGGCCGCGCCCGCGCAGGCCGCACCGATTTGCTCCGTCGACTACCAACTCAACGACTGGGGCTCGGGTTTCACGGCCGAGGTCTCGGTCACCAACGAGGCCGAGTCCGTCTCCAACTGGACGCTGGGCTGGGAGTTCTCCGGCAACCAGCGCATCAGCAACAGCTGGAGCGCGCAGGTCTCCCAGAGCGGCAGCTCCGTGACCGCCAGCGGCCCCTCCTGGGCACCCGGCCTCGCCTCCGGCCAGACCGCCACGTTCGGCTTCCAGGCCACCTACAGCGGCGCCAACGAGGCACCCACCGACTTCACCCTCAACGGCCTGGACTGCGCGGGCGAGGACGAGGAGCCCGAGCCCGAGGACCCGACCCTGGTCGTGGACCCCGACTCGGTCACCCTGGCGCCCGGCGGCGAGACCGCCTTCGACGTGGCCCTGTCCGAGGCGCCCGCCGAGGACGTGGCCGTCAGCGTGGAGCGCACCTCCGGCAGCCCGACCCTGTCGGTGGCCTCGGGCGCCTCGCTGACCTTCGGTGAAGCCGACTGGGACACCCCACAGGAGGTGACGGTCGCCTCCTCCGGCGACGGCTCGGGCGACCCCGCCCAGGCCGAGTTCACCGTCTCCGCCGAGGGCTACGACCCCGTGGTCGTCACCGCGCGCGAACTCTCCGGCGCCTCCAACGCCTACGAGGAGGAGTTCCTCACCCAGTACGACAAGATCAAGGACCCCGACAGCGGCTACTTCCGCGAGTTCGACGGCCTCCTCGTGCCGTACCACTCGGTGGAGACCCTGATCGTGGAGGCGCCCGACCACGGCCACGCCACCACCTCCGAGGCCTACAGCTACTACCTGTGGCTGGAGGCGACCTACGGCAGGATCACCGGTGACTGGGAGCCCTTCAACTCCGCGTGGGAGTCCATGGAGGCCTTCATCATCCCGGGTACGGCCGACCAGCCCACGAACGGCTCCTACGACCCGTCGTCCCCGGCGACCTACATCCCCGAGTCGCTCGACCCGAGCGACTACCCGATGCCGCTGGACGACTCGGTCGAGGCGGGGCAGGACCCGCTCGCCCAGGAGCTGAGCAGCACCTACGGCACCGACGAGGTCTACGGCATGCACTGGCTGCTGGACGTGGACAACACCTACGGCTACGGGTTCTGCGGCGACGGCACCGACGAGGCCCCCGCCTACATCAACACCTTCCAGCGCGGCTCCAACGAGTCGGTCTGGGAGACCGTGCCGCACCCGTCCTGCGAGACCTTCCAGCACGGCGGCGAGAACGGGTTCCTCGACCTGTTCACCGACGACGACAACTACTCCGAGCAGTGGCGCTACACCAACGCCCCCGACGCCGACGCGCGCGCCGTGCAGGTGGCCTACCTGGCGCACGAGTGGGCCTCGGAGCAGGGCAACGAGGGCGCGATCGCCGAGAACGTCTCCAACGCGGCGATGATGGGCGACTACCTGCGCTACGCCATGTTCGACAAGTACTTCAAGGAGATCGGCGACTGCGTCGACCCCCAGTCCTGCCCGCCCGGATCGGGCAAGGACTCCGCGCACTACCTCATGGCCTGGTACTACTCCTGGGGCGGCGCGCTGGAGAGCGCCCAGTACCCCTGGGCCTGGCGCATCGGCGGATCCTCCGCCCACCAGGGCTACCAGAACGTGATGGCGGCCTACGCGCTCTCGGAGGTGTCCGCGCTCCAGCCGGAGTCGGCCACCGGCACCCAGGACTGGGGCACCAGCCTCGACCGGCAGCTGGAGTTCCTGGAGTGGCTCCAGTCCTCCGACGGCGCCATCGCGGGCGGCGCGACCAACAGCTGGGAGGGCACCTACGCCCAGCCTCCCTCGGGCACGCCCACCTTCTACGGCATGTTCTACGACGAGAAGCCCGTCTGGCACGACCCGCCGTCCAACCGCTGGTTCGGCTTCCAGGTCTGGGACATGGAACGGGTGGCCGAGTACTACCGCATCACCGGTGACGAGCGCGCCGGGGACATCCTGGACGACTGGGTGCCCTGGGCGATCGCCAACACCACCGTCGGAGAGAACGGCGAGTTCGCCATCCCCGCCGACATGGAGTGGAGCGGCCAGCCCGACACCTGGACGGGCGAGTCCACGGGCAACCCCGACCTGAGCGTGGAGGTCGTCTCGCACGGGCAGGACGTCGGCATCGCCGCGGGCCTGGCCAAGACCCTCATGCACTACGCCGCCGCCACCGGTGACGCCGAGTCCCGCGCGACGGCCGAGGGCCTGCTCGACGCCCTCCTGGCCAACCAGGACGACCTGGGCGTCGCCGTTCCCGAGACGCGGGCCGACTACGCCCGCTTCGACGACGAGTTCGGCGCCCCCGACGGCGGCCTCTACATCCCCCAGGGATGGACCGGCCAGATGCCCAACGGGGACCCGGTCGACTCCGACTCCACGTTCCTGTCCATCCGGTCCTTCTACGAGGACGACCCGAACTGGCCCCAGGTCGAGGAGTACCTCAACGGGGGACCGGTGCCCGAGTTCACCTACCACCGCTTCTGGGCGCAGGTGGACGTGGCCACAGCCCTCGCCACCCACGGCGAGTTGTTCGGCGACGGCGCCTGACCGGCCGTAGCCGCACGGGGGCGGGGG
>NZ_QPFC01001418.1:0-1363 GCF_003427465.1 Nocardiopsis sp. TNDT3
GACGGCCATCAGCACGGCCGCGGCGCCGGCCGTGGCGGCGCGGCGCCGGGAGGCGGGGGCGGCCGCTCCGCGCGGCGGCTTCCCTTCGGAACTGGTGCGCAAGGATCTTCCTCCGGAGTGCGGGGGTCCACCGCTCCTGGGAGTCGGGGGATGGACACCTTGGGTAGGCGAAGTACCGGTGCAGCCTGACACCGCGGAGGTGCTCCGGGCAAGGACCGATGGCCACAATTGCCACAATCAGCCACAGACCTTACGCATGGGGTGGCAGTGTGGTTCCATGGACGGCCCCGCGTGAGCAGAACGTCTCGTCGACCCGTGCCCGCCCGGGGAGGCGGGCCTACTCCTCGTCCTGGTGTTTGCGCGGCTTGTACTCGACGCCCACCCCGCCCATCACGGCGATGCCCCGCACGTGCACGATCGGCGCGTCCGGGTCCACCACGCTGGGGGTGTTCTCGGAGACGCCGAAGCCTCCCATGAGCGGCAGGCCGTGCACCCGCACCTGCACGTCGTCGGGCACGGTGATGCCCACCCCGCCCATGACGGCGCAGACCCAGATGGTGGTCTCGCGCTGGGTGAACCGGGCCTCGCGCAGGTCCAGGTCGATCCCGCCCAGCGCCGCGAAGGCGGTGAAGGCGCCCGGCACGACCCAGTTGCCCGACCGGGCGGCACCACCCAGGACGACGACCGCGGCCCGGCTGGTGGGTTCCTGGTCCACGACCCGGCCGCCGCCGTAGAGCGGCCGGGGCGAACGGAAGTCGGTGGGGGCCACGGAGGCGCCGGGAGCGTTCGGCGCCGGGAGGTCCTCGGTGAGGGGGACCAGCTCGCCGACGGTCTTGGCCCGGTAGACCGCGTCGAGCCGCTCGCTGTGCTCGTCCGGGTCCAGGCGCCCCTCGGCGAGGGCTTCACGCAGGCGGTGCGCGACGGAGTCGCGGTCGGCGTCGGAGGCGCGCATCCGACCGCGCTCGGGGGGAGTGATCTCGCTCATTGCTTCCACCATAGAACCATTCTCCCGGCGCCGCGCGGTGTGCCGCATCGGGGAAAATCCCCCAGAGATCCCCGAGACCCGGCACCGCGGCCCGGGGTCAGTCCTCGGGGAGCAGCCCGCGGCGGATCGCCTGGCTCACCGCCGACGTCCGGTCGCCCACGCCGAGCTTGTCGTAGACCCGCATCAGGTGGGTCTTGACCGTGGTCGGACTGATGTGCAGGGCTCGCCCGATCGCCGCGTTGGTGCGCCCCTCGGAGGCCAGGCGCAGCACCTCCACCTCGCGGGGCGACAGCACGGCGGCGGGCTCTCCGCGCCGGCGCATGCCGGTGAACAGCCTGCCCGCCAGCCGTCCGGTCAGGACGGTCTCCCCGCGCGCCG
>NZ_QPFC01000195.1:0-2843 GCF_003427465.1 Nocardiopsis sp. TNDT3
ACGTTGAACAGCGACCGCCCCGGCACCGACGCCGAGTCCGGAGCCGGAACGGGTTCCGGGCCCGGGTCCGAGGCCGGAACCGGATCCGCGTCCGGGACCGCGCCCGCCGGTGAGGACTCCCCGCGCGCGGACGGCGCACCCATGTCCGCGGAGGAGCGCAAGGCCGCCGAGAGGGAGGCGCAGAAGGAGGAGGCCCGGGCCGCCCTGCGCGCGATCAAGCCCTGGGAGGGCAGGGCGACCCGGCAGGACAAGGCGCTGATGGCCGCCTTCGTCGGCGTTCCCCTCTTCTTCATGGCGCTGACGCCGGTCAAGCCCTTCCTGATCGCCCACCACCCGGTCCTGCTGGAGTTCGTCACCGGCAGCAACGCGGCGGTCGGCGCGGCCGCGGCGTTCGCGCGGATCGGGGAGATCCCCCTGTGGCTGGTCGTGGTCGCGGGAGTCGTCGGCAAGGTGAAGATCGACTGGCTGTTCTGGTGGGTCGGCAGGCGCTGGGGCCGCGGTTTCGTCAACCTCATCGCGCCGGGCGACAGGGCGCAGCGCTTCGCCGACCGGGCACAGGACATGAACCCCTGGATCATGCCGGTCGCACTCATCCTCAGCTACCTGCCGGGCGTTCCCACCGTGTTCGTCCTCGTCATCGCGGGCTGGACCGGGATGCGCCTGGTGCCCTTCCTCCTGCTGGACGCCCTCGGGGCACTGGTCCTCACCGCGTCCGTGGCCTCGGTCGGCTACGCGGCGGGCCAGACCGGGGTCGACATCGTCCTGCTGGTCGACAGGTACGCCCTCTGGTTCACCCTGGCCATCGTCGTCGTCATGGCCTTCGTCCCCGTGTTCAAGCAGAACCGCGCGCAGAAGAGGGCCAAGGCCGCCGAGGAGGCCGCGACCGCAGACGGGGCCGGGGCGGCAGAGGAAGCAGGGACCGCGGAGGAAGCCGAGGCCGTAGAGAGGGCCGGGGCGGTGCGGGGCGACGAGAGGGCGCGGGACCCGCGGGACTGACACCGCGGGACCGGCACCGCGGACCGGGGCCTCCCGCCGCCGAACGCGCGCGACCCGCTGCGACCAGGCGCTTCCACGGAAAGTACCGTGAAGGAAGCGGCTGGTCACCCACGCGCCGGGGGCACCCGACTAGGCTGGCGTTCGGCAATCCGACAACCCGGGCAAGCCGACTGCGCTGGGTGCGTCACAAACACACTCAAGGAGATCCCGTCATGGGACAGCGACACTTCGATCTGGTGGTTCTCGGCGCGGGCCCCGGCGGCTACGTGACCGCCATTCGCGCCGCCCAGCTCGGACTGAAGACCGCCGTCATCGAGGAGAAGTACTGGGGCGGGGTCTGCCTCAACGTGGGCTGCATCCCCTCCAAGGCGCTGCTGCGCAACGCCGAACTCGCCCACCTGTTCCAGAACGAGGCCGACTTCTTCGGCATCAAGGTCGACGGCAAGGTGGAGTTCGACTTCGGCAAGGCGCACAGCCGCAGCCGCGAGGTGGCGGACGGCCGGGTCAAGGGCGTCCACTACCTGATGAAGAAGAACAAGATCACCGAGCTGAACGGCCGGGGCACCTTCACCGACGACCACACCGTCGAGGTCAGCGGTGAGGACGGCGCCACCGAGACCGTCACCTTCGACCACGCGGTGATCGCGGCGGGCTCCTCCACCAAGCTGCTGCCCGGTACCGAGCTGTCCGAGCGGGTCGTCACCTACGAGGAGCAGATCCTCACCGACACCCTGCCGGAGAGCATCGTCATCGCCGGCGCGGGCGCCATCGGCGTCGAGTTCGCCTACGTCCTGGCCAACTACGGCGTGGACGTGACGATCGTGGAGTTCCTCGACCGCCTCGTGCCCACCGAGGACGAGGAGGTCTCCAAGGAGCTGGGCCGCGCCTACAAGAAGCTGGGCGTCAAGGTGATGACCTCCACCCGCGTGGAGTCGGTCGAGGACACCGGCGAGGGCGTGCGCGTCACCGTCAGCGGCGGCGGCAAGGAGCAGACCCTGGAGGCCGACAAGCTCCTCCAGGCCATCGGCTTCGCCCCCAACGTGGAGGGCTACGGCCTGGAGAAGACCGGCGTCGAGCTGACCGACCGGGGCGCGATCGGCATCGACTCCCGGGGGCGCACCAACGTCCCGCACATCTTCGCGATCGGCGACGTCACCGCCAAGCTGATGCTGGCCCACACCGCCGAGGCCATGGGCATCGTCGCCGCGGAGACCATCGCGGGCGCCGAGACCCAGGAGATCGACTACCGGTTCATCCCGCGCGCGACCTACTGCCAGCCGCAGATCGCCAGCTTCGGCTACAGCGAGAAGGAGGCGCGGGAGGCGGGCTTCGACGTCCAGGTCGCCAAGTTCCCGTTCATGGCCAACGGCAAGGCCCACGGCCTCGGGGACACGCGCGGTTTCGTCAAGATCCTCTCCGACGGCAAGTACGGGGAGTTCCTCGGCGCGCACATGATCGGCCCGGACGTGACCGAGCTGCTGCCCGAGCTGACCCTGGCCCAGCAGTGGGACCTGACCGTGCACGAGGTGGCGCGCAACATCCACGCGCACCCCACGCTCAGCGAGGCGGTCAAGGAGGCCGTGCACGGCCTGGCCGGTCACATGATCAACATGTGACGCACCGGCGCCCTCGGCCCCGCCGCCCCGGGAGGGCGGCGGGGCCGCGCCGTACCCGTGGGGGCGCCGCTCGTCGGAGGCGGGCCGCGACCCCTGCCACGGGCGCTCCGCGGACTTGCTAAGTTTCGTGTGTCCCCGCCGGATCCCCACCCCGAACTCCGGCGCTCCCCCGACCGAAAGCCATCCATGCGCCTGATCCCGTCCACTCCCCTGTCGTGCCTGGGCACGGCC
>NZ_QPFC01000018.1:0-7323 GCF_003427465.1 Nocardiopsis sp. TNDT3
AGACGCGGGAGCCCCCGCGCGACCCGGTCGCGCGGGGGCTTTTCCCTTTTCCGGCTCGGTTGGCCGCTACGTGTAGTTACCAAGAGTTGCAATATAACTACTCTTGGTAAACACTGGATGTGTTCCGTCGCCCTGGCCCGTCCGCGGGCCTCCATCCGAGAAGGAAGAACCCTCCCCGTGCCCATGACACTGACGCGTGCCGCCCTCACCGCGGCCGCCGCCCTGGCCCTGGCCGGGCTGGCCGGCGCCCCCGCCCTGGCCGACGAGGCCACCGCCGAGCCCACCACGGAACCCTCCTGCGGCAGCCCCCTGGTGCTGCTCTCGCCCGGTGCGAAGGTCGAGGGCAGCAGCTGCTCAGTGGTGAGCACGGTCGAGCAGGAGCTCCAGAGCGTCGGTTCGGGTGGCCTGTTGCCCAGCATGCCCAGCATGGCCGGTATGTCCGGCATGCCCGGCACCGGCTGGGGCTGATCGCGGGCTCAGTCCTCCTCCGCGTGCCGGGGCACCACGACCACGGGCACCGGCGAACTGTGCATCACGCCCTGGCTGACCGAGCCCAGCAGTGCGCCGCGCACACCGCCCCGGCCGCGCGAGCCCACGACCACCAGGTCGGCCTCGGCGGCGGCCTCCACCAGCGCGTCCACCGGATTGCGCTGGGTGCGCACGGCGGAGATGTCCACATCGGCGGTGGCGTCGTCCATCACCTCGGCCAGCACACCCGAGACGAGTTCCTCGGACTGGCGTTCCAGCAGGTCGTCCGGCGGGGTCCACCCCGACTCGGTCAGGGAGGCGGTGGCGAAGGGCAGCGGAACCTCCCAGCTGTGCACCACCACGACCGAGGAGCCCTCCTGGAGCGCGGCCCGGTGCAGGGCGAAGTCCAGTGCGCGCCGGGAGTCCACCGAGCCGTCCACGCCGACCGCGATCCGCAGCGGACCCGACAGTCGCGGCGCGCGCTCCTCGGTGCCGGGGACGACGACCACCGGGCAGAGCGCCTTGGCGGCCAGCCGCATTCCGGCCGCGCCCGCGAGCACCGAGCGCACCGGCCCCATGCCGCGCGAACCCACGACGACCAGGTCCCCGTGGCCGGTGCGGCGCAGCAGCGCCAGCGGCGGTTCCTCCAGCCCCAGGGCGGTCTCCACGCGCAGCTCCGGCCGCAGCGAGCGCACGTGCTCGGCGGCCTCCTCCAGGATGCGGCGGCCCTGGGCGGTCATCTCCTCCGTGGGAGGGAAGCGGGTGGGACCGGCGTAGACCGACATCACCAGCGGCATGGACAGGGCGTGCACGACGTACAGGGGTAGCTGCCTGAGCTCGGCCTCCGCCGCGGCCCACTCCAGGGCTCCGCGCGCCGACGCCGATCCGTCGACGCCCACCGCGACCTTGGGGGAGGGGATCGGGTCATCGGCCATGGTTTCCTGCCTTCTCGTCGCGGGACGTGTTCTGCGGGTTCTGCGGGAGGCGGATCCCTCCCACCGCAGAGCGTGCCCTACGGCGGGGGTTCGCACCCGCCGCGGCGGCGGTGTGGCGCGAAAAACGTCCGCCTTTCCGCGTGGTTCTCCTACCCGGGCCGTCCGCGCGGACGCACTGGTGTGAGTGGTGAGTGGTGAGTGGTGTCGTGTGCTGGGTGAGGATGTACGTCGAGGCCAAGAGTGTTTCCCCTAGCTCCGCAGCTCCGCGCACGCGGAGGCGAACCGGGCTCCGGGGAGCGCGACAGGGACACCCGACCCGCACGGACGCCCCTGTCCGCATTCGGCCACGACCCCGTACATCCTTACCGGGTACATCTCCGTGTGGAGGTGGTCATGTCAGGCAACTGCCCAGCGGGCCAGCACGACTGGCAATCCGGCCCCAACGGCACGGCCAAGTGCAGCCGATGCGGAGCGATCAGCGCGAAGAACTACTGACCCTCGACCTCGTCGGCCGGGGGGTGGCAGTCCACACAATCCTCCCGGCACGCGCCGTAGTTCGTCATCGACATCGACTTGCACCGGGTGCACAGCAACCGCTTCCCGTCCGGCGGGTCGTGCCGCCACCGGTGGCGGCCCCGGCGGCAGATCCCGGACGGTTGGATACGGGTGCGGTCTGTGGAGGTCTCCATGGATGCTCACCGTAGCCGTGACGGGACAGGCGGGGAAGGCCAATCGGCCACACCCGCACTCATCTCCTGGCGCTCGGGTGGACCAACAGCACCCCCGACGCTGACAGGAGTCACCCGTGGCCCAGTGTTCCATGTGTAAAGGTGAAGGCACCGTAGTGGTCGAGTCCGACGGAGATGGCAGCGGTGGCGGTCGGACACACCGCCAGGTGGTCACGTGCAGCGGTTGCAGGGGAACGGGGGAGACGTGATGGATGACCTCGACGCGCTCCACACCGCCTTGGTGGAGCGCCTGGACACCACCGCCACGATCCGCGACGCGTTTGCGGCCCATCCCCGCCACCTGTTCATCCCCGACATGGTCTGGCCTGACGCGACCGGCCTGCCCCTGCACCGGACATCCGATCCTGGCCGGTGGACGCGTCTGGTGTACGGCTCCGACGCGGTTACCACCCAGGCCAACGACGGCGGTCCGGGGCCGCGCAATGAGCCCAGTTCCTCGTCGTCAGCGCCCCAGGTGATGGCGGACATGATCGCCGCGGCCGGAATCAGCGAGGGTATGCGGGTGCTGGAGGTCGGCACCGGCACCGGGTGGAACGCCGCGATCCTGGCCGCCCTCGTGGGGGAGAAGGGGTCTGTCACCAGCATCGAGATCGACCCCGGTGTGGCTGCGCTGGCCCGGGAACGGCTGACCGGAACCGGCGTCACCGTCCGCACCGCCGCCGAGCCGCCTCCCGGGGAGGTGTACGACGCGGTCATCGCCACCTGCGCGGCGACCCGGATACCGGACGGGTGGTTCGCCGCCGCTGAGGGCGCGGTGCTCGTGCTTCCCTGGAGTCCGCACCCGGCCGCCCACAGCACGCCGATCGTCGCCCTTGCGGTTCGCGAGGGGCGCGGGTCGGGGCCGTTCGTGCGCGAGGCCGCGTTCATGCGCGACCGCACACAGCGCCCGGGCGACCTTCCCTTCCCCGGCCTCGGGCAGCAACCGACTCCGGCTGCCGACTTTCCCGTCGGATCGGTGGAACTCATCGGCTCGGGGATGATGACCCAGCTGATGTTGATGATGCCCGGGGTCCGTCTGGGAACAGGGCTGCGGCCCTTCCGGAGTGAGCCCGGCCGGATCGTGTGGATGGGCGACGGGCAGGCGTGGGCGTACGTGTGGCCGGACGGCACCGTCACCGGCGGCGGTGATCGTGCCTTGGGTGAGGAACTGGGGCACGCCTATCGGATGCTGCGGGGCGCCGGGTTCCCGGGTCTGGAGAGCTTTGTCCTGGAAGCCGTCGCTGGTCAGGATTCCTGCCGGGTGGGGTGTGCGGCCCTGGAGCAGCACTGGGATCACTCCGTATCGCCCTGACTTTCTCGTCTTGCTCATCCTGCTCGTAGTGCTCTTCAGGGCTGTTTCTCCGGGCCGGGGGCCTGCGACCGCAGCCCAGGCATGGAAAGCCTGTGTGCCCGGCGCGGTAGTGGGGATGAGCGCCGCCGTGCACTGTGTGAGGATGTACGTCGAAGCCGGGAGTGCTCAGCATGTCCAGGGCCAAGGTTGCGGCGAGATAACGGCCCGCGTTGCCGCAGGTCGTTAAGCGTGAGCCCCGCGCACGCGGGGATGAACCGTCGTAGCGCACCGGGTCGCTGGAGGCGCCAGCGTGAGCCCCGCGCACGCGGGGATGAACCGCCGAATACGCGCGAACCGCACAACTACGCCTAGTGAGCCCCGCGCACGCGGGGATGAACCGCTATTCGAACGCCGTCGAACACCGACCGTGTGGTGAGCCCCGCGCACGCGGGGATGAACCGGCCGGGGCCCTCGTGGAACTCCGCAACGCCACGTGAGCCCCGCGCACGCGGGGATGAACCGCGGGTCACGTCGTCGGGCTGGTTTCGGTTGGTGTGAGCCCCGCGCACGCGGGGATGAACCGTACGGCCAGCCGGTCGGTCCCTACCGCATCGCGTGAGCCCCGCGCACGCGGGGATGGACCGTGCGCGGCCACGTACCCGGCGAGGTCGATCACGTGAGCCCCGCGCACGCGGGGATGGACCGGCGACCCCCGCTGACGCTCCCATCGTCGTCTCGTGAGCCCCGCGCACGCGGGGATGAACCGCGGGCCATCTGCATGGCGGCCTCTTCGGCGACGTGAGCCCTGTGTACGCGGGGATGGACCGGTGACCGTGAGTGGCCACTGTGCGTTCGTGGCGAAGCGTGGTGTCCTCGGGGCGGCGGACGCAGAGAACCCCACCTACCGAGAGGGAGGTGGGGTTTGTTCGCTGTGCCCGAGGTCAGACGGCGGGGTTCTCCGTCATGCCGAGCTGACCGAGGTCGAGGCGCTCGGCGCGGCGCGCGAGCAGGTACAGGTGCCCCGAGGCCCGGTCCATCTCGCGGATGAGCGCGAACCCCTGTCCCTGGTAGTACTTCGCCAGCTCGGGGAAGAAGCACCCTTGCCGCACCCACTGGCGGCCCTCTCGCGCCGCCCGGTCCACCGCCCACAGGTCGATCAGGGTGCCCGGCTTGTGCTTCCGGTAGTCGGGGTGGGTGCAGGTGGAGAACAGGTACAGGCTCGGCTCGTCGGCCTCGTCGGGGGTCCAGTCCTTCGGCGGCGCGTGCTCGGTCACCGTCGTGCACCCGACGACCCGGTCTTCGTCTTCGAGCACCCACATGAACCCGGCCGCGGCTTGCCCGGCGAGATCGGCGACGGCCTCGCGCCACGACTCCAGTCTGCGCTCCTCCATCCAGTCGCAGCGAGCAGTGATGACCGACGCGACCGCGCTGGTGTCGGCCTCGGTGGCGGGACGCATGGTGAACATGGTCGGGATCCTCTCAGCGCAGGAACGCGGTCGCGGACAGGTGCAGGCTCAGGACTTCCAGGAGCTTCGACTCCCGCTCCTCCTGGTAGTGCTCGGCGGACAGCCGCTCGGCCGCGGCCCGCAGCCCATCGGGGTCGACCAGCCCGTCATCGAACAGGGGCGGCGCATGGGAGATCAGGGCGTGCTGGATGACCTCCGCGAAGGACTCGCGTTCGGCCGGGTACATGACGTCGTCGCTCATGCCGAGTGCGGCCATGCGCCTCCGCTGAAGCTGCTTCAGCTCTCGCCAGGCGAAGGGAAGCTGCTCGCCGAGTTCGACCATGTCGGGGTCGGCGAACGGGTGTACCGGCCACAGCCCTTCTCGCAGCAGGGTGGGCGCGGCGCTCTCCAGCGACAGCAGCGTCATGGAGTTGACCCGCGCTGGGGGTGCGATGCCGTCGTCGGCGAACTCCAACACGGCGCGGGCGCGCGGCCCGACCCAGGGCAGGACCAGGGCGTCGGTCATCTCGCCGAGCCCTTGGTGGGGCTCTTCCTCCTGGGTGAGGGCGACCATCTCATCCCCGCCCAGGCCTGTCACCACGGTGCGGGCGCCGGTCTGGGCGATGGCGTGCGCCATCAGGGTGAACGGGTGGTGTAGCGGGTCCTCGTAGGGGTTGACCACGTCGCCGCTCACCCACCGGCAGCCGGGCGCCAGCGGTGGGTGCTCCATGGCGTCGAGGGTGATGTCGGGGTTGGCGAAGCGCACGCGGGAGCGCATCTCGGCACGGCGCCGGATCTGCTGTGCGCGCCCCGGGCCGTCGATCAGCAGGGTGGCGGTGGGGAACCGATCGGGGTGGCGCTCGGCCGCGCGGGTGGCCACGGTGCCTGAGTCGAACCCGCCGGTCAGGTGGAACAGGGTGGTGTCGTGCGCCCAGGGGCGGCGGTCCATCGCGGTGTCCATGGTCGCGATGAACGCGCCCAGGACATCGGCGTCCGGTGCCAGCTCGCGGGGGGTCCGGTGCAGGGCGGGCTCGGGGTAGGTGATCCACAGGGACCCGCCGAAGTGTGCGGTCGCGCGTTCGGTGAGCCGGTGCACGCCCTGGTAAAGGGTCTCGGCGGAGTACCGGGGCCGGTAGATCAGCAGCCGGGCGGCTTCCTTGGGGTTGATGCCGGTGGCGTGGCCGCGAAGGTCGGCCATGTCCCAGGACCCGGTCAGGGTCGTGTCATCGACGGCCAGGTACAGGGGCGTGGTCCGGGCCGCCCCGGCGGTGACGCGCACCGGCAGGCCGGGCTCGGTCTCAATGAGGACGACGTCGGTCGGCCAGTCGGTGACGGCGTCGCGCGCCTGGTCGTACTCGGCGGGGGTGAGGGCCCGGACACCGGGGTCGCAGGCCGGGCGGTCGGCGACGCGCTCGCGGACCACGATCAGGGTCCGGTAGCCGTCGGTCGCGGCCAGGTGCTCGATCATCGGGTGGTCGAAGGGGATGACCGTGCTGCGCTGGTCGAGTGTGCTGTAGCACGCCCCGGACCAGTGCCAGGTCGGATGCTCGCTGTAGGGGGTCAACTGCAATCGCAACACGGAGTGCTCCAGGGCGTGCGTTCAGCGGAACAGGTGGAAGTTGCTACCGGCGGTTGGTGTCGTAGGTGTGCGCGGCGTCGCTGCTGCCCGAGCACTTCTTGTACTCGTGGCTCTGCGCCGGGGTTGGCACGACGGCGCGCGGGGACGCGAGGAACAGGCCGCTCACCTGCTCGCTCTTGCTTGGAGGTGGGGGAGTGAAGTCGTTCATGCTTCTCCTTGTGGTGCGTGGAGAGTGGTGATCCCTGTGCAGGGCCACCACTTGTTATTGCCCGAAGGGCAAGGGCTGTGCGTGGTGCACTATTCGTACTTTTCGCACTGCTTTCCGCTGTCGGGTCCGCCGCATCCGCTGCATACCGCCATCGGGAGTACCTCCTTTCTCGGTCGGAGAGGCGGCCCGCGCGGCCGGGCAGGATGGGCAGCATGTGCGCCCGGCCATGCGGTGCTCAGAGGGGCCGCACACCCCAGCTGGGTAGCGGCCCCGTGGCCACCCTGTGAGGGTGGTCTTGTGTGGGCCCTGGCGCTCAGAGGCCGGGTTACGGGGGGATGGTTTGGAGCCCGCGCGGCCGGGACGCGACTCCGACCGTGTGGGGGTCATTGGTTGAGCAGCGCGCGGACTTCGGCCTCGTGGTAACGGCGGTGTCCGCCCAAGGTGCGGACCGAGGTCAGCTTGCCCGTCCGGACCCAGCGACGGACGGTCTTGTCGGTCACCCGGAACATGGCTACGACCTCTTCCAGGGGAGTCGGCCGCCGCAGGGGAGCAGGGGCACGGTCCCCCGGGCGCCGGGACCCTCACCGGGGCCTGCGCGTGCGAGGCACCTGCCCCCATGAGCCCGGGGTGCGCATCCGCGTTTCCATCTCGGGCCAGGTGTCACACATC
>NZ_QPFC01001419.1:0-1126 GCF_003427465.1 Nocardiopsis sp. TNDT3
CCACCGCCCCGCGCCCCTCCCGGGAACAGGCCCGCAGCCAGGGCATGATCGACCTGCGCCCCGGCGCTCCCTGGGTCCGCGACCACGACCGCGCCGCCTGGCGCCGGGCATGGCGGCACGCGGCCGAACAACCCCTGGACGAGGACCCCGACCCCCGCGGCCTGCCCCGGCTGCGCGCACTCCTGGCCGACCACCTGCGCCGCACCCGCGCAGTACGCATCGGCCCCGAGAACGTCATGGTCACCCGCGGCACCGGCAACGGCCTGGACCTGGTCGGGGCCGCCCTGCTCGGCGCGGGCACCCGCGCGGGCGTGGAGGAGCCCGGCTACCAGAAGGCCCGCACCATCCTGGCCGCCCGCGGAGCCCGCGTGCTCCCCTGCCCGGTCGACCACGACGGCATCCTCACCGAGCACCTGCCCGACGACCTGACCCTCGTCCACACCACACCCGCCCACCAGTACCCGCTCGGCGGACGGCTGCCCGTCCCGCGCCGCGAACGCCTCCTGGCCTGGGCCCGCCGGAACGCGGCGATGATCGTGGAGGACGACTACGACGCCGAGTTCCGCTACGACGTGGCGCCCCTGCCCGCCCTCTACGGCCTGGGCCCCGACCGCGTCATCCTGCTCGGCACCCTGTCCAAGACCCTCTCCCCCGACCTGGGCATCGGCTGGATCGTCGCCGAACCCCCGCTGCTGGAACGCCTGGCCGCCGTCCGCCACGACCTGTCGGACCGCACCAGCGTTCCGGTCCAGGCCGCCACCGCCCTGCTGCTCGAACGCGGCGACCTCGACCGGCACCTGCGCCGCATGCGCCTGGAGTACGCCCGCCGCCGCGGGCTGCTGATCGACCTCCTCACCACCCGCCCCGTCGGGGACACCGCGGGCCTGCACGTCCTGCTCCCGTTGCCCGCCGACGCCGTCGCCCCCGTAGTGGCCGAGGCCGCCGAACGGGGCGTGCTGGTGGACGACACCTCGCGGGCCAGCCACGGCGCCCCGACCGTGCACGGACTGGTCCTGGGCTACGGGTCGGCGCACCCCGCCGACCTGCGCCGCGCCTGCGCGGTCCTCAACGAGGCCGTCGCCCGCCACACCGGCCACACCGCCTGAGCCGGGCGGCGGCCTCGTTG
>NZ_QPFC01001420.1:0-1732 GCF_003427465.1 Nocardiopsis sp. TNDT3
GGGGTGGGTCAGTGCAGGTAGCGGCGCCGGGTGATGACCAGCAGGTTGGCCGCCAGCGGCAGCAGCAGGGACAACGCCGTCACCGTCCAGCCGACCGCGAGCGCCTGTCCGAGGTCGGGGTAGGCCGCGTCGGGCACGACCACGCCCACGCTGAGCCGGTAGGCGAAGCAGGTCGGGACCACGTACGAGAAGTCGGCGGCCATGAACACCAGCGTGGCCACGGTCAGGCCGATCCCGAACACGTTCACGATGACGACGTTGCGGGTCACCAGCGTCAGCAGGGCGCACAGCAGCGCCACCGAGGCGACGCACACGCCGACCAGCAGCCAGTAGGCGGCGCTCATCCGCCCGATCCCGGCTCCGGGGTTCTCCATCAGCAGGAACACCACCAGCCCCACGTGGTTCACCGCCGCCATCACCGCCACCAGCGCGCACGCGACGGCCAGCTTCGCGGCCCACAGCGCGGGCTTGGAGCGGCCGCAGGTGAGCCACTCGAAGTAGGTGCCGTTGCGGAACTCGGTGTGGAAGCAGGCCGCGACGGTCGCGCACACCACCAGGGGCAGGACCATCGTGTACTGGTTGTGGAAGGTGAAGTAGAACCGCTCCAGGGTGGGCTCCCCGCCGTTCACGGCGTAGTCGACGACCACCATCGCCAGCGGGACGACGTTGAGCACGAGGACGGCCCAGACGAAGCGCTCCCGGCGGATCTTGCGGAGTTCGTTGGCCAGCAGCGTCCTCATGCGTCCTCCCCCAGGACCGTCGCGTACAGGTCCTCAAGGTCGCCCTCGACCTCGTCGGCGTCCATGCGCCGCACGATCCGGCCCGCTCTCATGAACAGCAGGTGGTCGGCCAGGGAGGCGATCTCGGTCAGGTTGTGGCTGGAGACGATCATGCTCGTGCCCCGTTCGCGCTGGACGGCCCGGACCAGCTCCCTGATGTCGCGGATGCCGATGGGGTCGAGGCCGTTGGTGGGCTCGTCCAGCAGCACCAGCCCGGGTTCGCCCAGGAGCGCCCGGGCGATGCCGAGCCGCTGCCTCATGCCCAGGGAGGTGCGCGAGAAGCGCAGGTCCGCCAGCTGGCCCAGGCCGACCTCCGCCAGCAGGCCGGGGACCTCGTCCAGGGGCGTGCGCAGGTAGCGGGCGTGCAGCTCCAGGTTCTCCCGCAGGGTCAGGCCGCCGTAGAACGCGGGGTACTCGATCAGGCGGCCCACGCGCAGGCCCGGCGCGCGCTCGATGGCGCCGGTGTGGTCGTTGGCGCCCAGCACCGACTTGAGCAGGGTGGTCTTGCCCGAGCCGTTGGGGCCGAGCAGCCCGTAGACCCGCCCGGGTTCGACCCGCAGGTCGATCCCGTGCAGGACGCGGTGGCGGCCGTGGGCCATGGAGACGTCGCGGATGTCGATCAGGCTCACGGGACCACGATCCACAGGCCGAAGAGGACGGCGTAGACGAGGAGGAGGACGCCGGGGAGGACGTACGCCCCTTTCTCCGTCCCGCCGGGTGAGAGGAAACGGGCCGCCGCGATGGTGACCGCGCCCGCGAACGCGATCATCGACGCGACCAAGAGCACCGCTGACATGCGACTCCTTGTCGTCGTGGACGTGCCCGGGACGTGTTCCCGGGCGGCACCGACCACGCTAGGCAGGGGCCCCGGCGGGCGGCAGTGTCCCGGGTGCCGGGTCCGGTGCGCGGGGCCCCGGCGGGGTGGCCGGGGACCGGGGGAGCGTGGACCCGGC
>NZ_QPFC01001421.1:0-1568 GCF_003427465.1 Nocardiopsis sp. TNDT3
CCACCGCGCTGGGCTGGCGGCTCACCGGCCGTTCCGCGGTGGTGACCGGCGTGGTCGCGGTCGTGACCCTGGGCATCGCCCTCGAACCCACTCTCCGCGAACTGCTGCGGCTGGGCGCGGTTCCCTGGACCGTCCTGGCGCTCGCCTTCGGCACCCTCAACCTCGTGCGCCGGGCCCGGAGCACGACCGAGCTGGTGTCCGGTGTGGCGCTGTCGTCGGCGGCCGCGGCCGTGTCGGCGGTCGTCACCGCGCAGGGCGGAGCCCCCCTGGTGCCGAGCCTGCTCGCCTCGTCGGTTCCGGTCCTGGGCGGTGCCCTGGTGGCCACCGTGCAGCGGCTCAACGAGGCACGCCGGGACAGGCTGTCGCGCCCCGTCGTCCCGCCGATCTCGACCGGGGCCGACACGGGGGACGCCCGGCAGGCGCTTCTCCTGGTGGCGCTGCGGGCGGAGAGCATGTTGACGGCCGCGCGCGACGCGACCGCCGCGGCCCAGGCACGCGACCTGCGCACGGTCGCACTACAGGGGCTCAACGTGCCCGGCGCCGCCTCCGGGCCGAGGCTGACCGTGCGCATCGACGTGGCGGACGCCGGAGCGGAGGGGGAACAGGAGGCCCCCGAACCCGACAGGGTGGAGAGGCCGACCCTGTCGGAGCGCGAGGGCGAGATCGCGCGCCTGCTGACCACGGGCGCCTCCAACGCGCGGATCGCCCGCGAGCTCTACCTGAGCGAGGCCACCGTCAAGGGGCACGTGTCCCGGATGATGCGCCGTTTCGACTGCGGCAACCGCACCCAGCTCGCCCTGATGGCCGCCCGGTGGTTCGGCTGAGGCGCCGGGCCCGGTGCGACTTTCGTCGTGACACGGCCCCGTGGGGCGGTCCGTTCGTCGCGATCGGCCCCGCGGCCCTGGAAGCGCCCGCTCCGGGTCCCTAACTTCGGTGACATCCGCCCTGTTCACCGACGTGAAAGGCCGTCATGCGCCTCATCCCGCCACTGGTCCTGCTGGTGCTCTCCCCGTTCGTCGGCGAGTACCTCCTGGGAAACATCACGCCCGAGCCCTCCACATGGGCCTTCATGCTGCTTCCGCTCGTCCTGTTGTACGGCGGGGGCGCCCTGCTCATCCGCGAGGTGACCCGCCGGCTGGGGCGCGGCTACCCCACCATGTTCGCCCTGGCCGTCGGCTACGGCCTCATCGAGGAGGGCATCGTGCTGGGGACCCTCTTCAACCGTGAGTACCTCGGACTGGGGCTGCTGGAGTACGGCTGGACGCCCGAGTTGGGCACCAGCCCGGTGTGGTCGTCCTACGTCGTCGGCATCCACAGCGTGTGGAGCATCCTGGTGCCGATCGTGCTGGTCGAACTCCTCTTCCTCGCCCGTGCCCGCGAGCCCTGGCTGCGGGTGCCGGGCACCGTGGCCGTGGTCGTGGTCTACCTCCTGGGCGGCACGCTGCTCGGGCTCGGCAACTACTACACCTACCGGTTCTTCGCCTCTCCCGCGCAGGTCGCCGTGGTGCTGGCCCTGGTGGCGGCCTGCGTGGTGTGCGGACTGCTCCTGCGACCCGGTCGGGCCCGGG
>NZ_QPFC01001422.1:0-2533 GCF_003427465.1 Nocardiopsis sp. TNDT3
GTGTGCACGAGCACGTCCACCCCGCCGAGGCGGGAGACCAGCCCGGGGTCGCACACGTCGGCGATGCGCCAGGTGACGCCGCGCAGGTCGGCGAGCTCGGCGTCGATGGCGACGACCTCACGCAGGCGCGCGGAACTCTCCGGCGCGGCCAGGCGTTGCACGAGGAGCCGGCCCACCCCGGAGGCGGCACCGGTGACAGCGACCACCGTGCCCGCTCCCTCGGAGGGGCTGTGCTCTGGGCGAACCTGGCTGCTTTCGGTATTCACTCCGGGCGACTCCCAGCTAACGTGACAGTGGAGACCAAACCTAATCCTGCCTGAGGTCTGATTGTGAGCGACCTGCCATTCGGTTTCAGCATGCCGAACGATCCCGATGACGAGTCCGGACGCCGTTCTGGCGACTCCGGCTCGGGTGCCGGCAGCGGCGGCCCGGGCGGAGGAGGATCCGGAACGCCGGACGGCTTCCCGTTCGGCGACCCGCAGCAGATGGCCAACATGCTGCGTCAGTTCGCCGACATGATGTCGGCCCAACCCGGCCCCGCTCCCGGTTCCGGCGGCGACCAGAGGTCGTCGTCCGGTGTGAACTGGGACATGGCCAAGGACGTCGCGCGCCAGACGGTCGCCCAGGAGGGCGACCCGAGCGTTCCGGCGTCCGACTACGCCAGGGTCGAGGAGGCCCTGCGCCTGGCCGACCTGTGGCTCGACCAGGCTACCGACCTGCCGTCGGGCGTCCACACCGCCCAGGCCTGGAGCCGGTCGGAGTGGATCGAGCGGACGATGGACTCGTGGGCGCAGCTGTGCGACCCGCTGACCAGCAAGACCGTCCGGTCGATGGGGCAGAACCTGCCCGAGGAGATGCGGTCCGTGGCCGGTCCGCTGCTGGGCATGATCCAGCAGATGGGCAGCATGATGGTCGGCCGCCAGGCGGGCCAGGCCGTGGGCGAGCTGTCCCGCGAGGTGGTCGGCACCGCCGACATCGGACTGCCCCTGGCCGGTGAGGGCCGTGCGGCGCTGCTGCCCTCCGGCGTGGCGCGCTTCAGCGAGGGCCTGGAGGTCCCCGAGGACGAGGTGCGCCTGTACCTGGCCGCCCGCGAGGCGGCCGTGCACCGGCTGTACTCGCACGTGCCGTGGCTGCGCTCGCACGTGTCCCGGCTGGTCAACGAGTACGCGGACGGGATGTCCTTCGACATCAGCGGCCTGGAGGACCGGCTCGGCGAGATCGACCTCACCAACCCCGAGGCGCTCCAGGAGGCCCTGGGCGGTGTCGGGGGCGAGGGGCTGTTCCAGCCCGAGGACACCCCGCAGCAGAAGGCGGCGCTGGCCCGGTTGGAGACCACCCTGGCGCTGATCGAGGGCTGGGTGGCCACCGTGGTCTCGTCCGCGGTGTCGGGCCGTCTGCCGCAGGCGGACGCCCTGGCCGAGGCGACCCGGCGCCGCCGGGCGACCGGCGGGCCCGCCGAGCACACGTTCGCCGCCCTGGTCGGCCTGGAGCTGCGCCCGCGCCGCCTGCGCGAGGCGTCCGCGCTGTGGTCCGCCCTGGAGGAGGCGCGCGGTGTGGAGGGCCGGGACGCGGTCTGGGAGCACCCGGACCTGATGCCCACCGGCGACGACCTGGACGATCCCGAGGCCTTCGTGCGCGGGGGCGGTGACGGGTTCGGCGACGCCGACTTCGACATCTCCTCGCTGACCGGGGACGCTCCCGGCCGGGAGAGGGCGGGGACCGACGGGGACGCGTCCGGGGAGGGGCCTTCCGACGAGGGCGCCCCCGGCGGTGACCGGGACGGCGACGGGGACGACGACCGGAGAGAGGGCGCGTAGGTGTCGCTGCACGCGGACGCCCGGGCGGTGCTGGACGCGTGGACCGCGCCCGACGCCCGGCAGGAGGAGCTGCGCCGCTCCTACCTCGACCACCTGGACGCGCACGGGGACGGGATGTGGCGCTCCTGCCTGCCCGGCCACGTGACGGCCAGCACGGCGATCATCTCCGCCGACGGCTCGCGGGCGGTGCTCACCCTGCACCGGATCCACCGGATCTGGTTGCAGACCGGCGGGCACTGCGAGCCGGAGGACGCCACCCTGGGCGCGGCGGCGCTGCGCGAGGCCACCGAGGAGTCGGGCATCAGGGGGCTCACCCTGCTGCCCGAGCCCGTCGGGCTGGACCGCCACGCGGTGCCCTGCGGGGGCGGCAGCTTCCACCTGGACGTGCAGTACGCGGCGGTCGCCCCCGAGGACGCGGTGCTGGTGCGCGACCCCGACGAGTCGGCCGACCTGGGCTGGTTCCCGGTGGACGACCTGCCCGAGCCCTCCGACGAGGTGTGCCGTTCGCTGGTGCGCGCAGCGGCCGAGGCGGTGGGGCGCCGCCTGCGGGCGTCCGCCCGCCCCCCGAGCACGGACCCGGGCACGCGCTGACCTGGAACGCGGCGGCGCGCTGGAGCGGTCGCCAGCCCCGTTCCTGCGGTCCCACGGCACACGACGGCCCCGCACCGGTCACGGGTTCCAGCGATCCCCGCGGCACCCCGGAGTCCGGGGCGCCG